>CAVHKC010000019.1:0-12396 GCA_963636455.1 Ruthenibacterium lactatiformans | reverse complement strand
CATCATGAATCATCCCAAGCTCAGGCGTTGAATATCCCTGCATTCTCATCCAAAGAAGCGGCGAATATTTTGCAATCAGGTTATCATCGACTTTCCTTGCAATATTAAGTCCCTTGATTACCGCCTCGTGTCCTAATGTCGAAATTGCCGCAGGATATCCGCTTGCCTGCTTTATGGCAACAGAAAGGTTCATGTTAATAACGCTTCCGGCATAATTGCTCAAAAGCTTGTTCAAACCTCTGTTAAACACATTGTCCTTGTTTTCTTTTACGCTTCCTCCCTCGATGTCCGAAAGCAGTGTTTCAATATATGTCTTTCCTCGGCTTCCCCACTTTTCGCCGATAACCGAAAGTATGTTGTCGTCTGCATGATACTTTCCGTCCTCTGTGAAGAAGCCTGCGGAAGTATGCAGAAGCTTTTTGAAGTTTCTTACAGGAATTGCAAAGCCCACATACTTTGAGGTCGACTCAATGCTGCTTTGCAAAACCTTTGACATATCAAGAAGATTGATTGCATTGGAAGCCCCCTTCTGCCGTTCTTTAAGGAATCCCATTCCCTCGATTGTCGCATCGTAAACAAGCGATGCAAAATCCGCTCTGTTGAAGTCTTCCGCCGTGTTAATCGGGAAATAATTATTGACTGTTGCAATCGAATATCCCATAAGCTTTTCAGAAACCTCGTTTATCGCAGTCTGCGAAACCTCGCCGAAATACCTTCGTGCAGCATCGCAGAAAGCCTTTTCCTTTTCCGTAAGCTGTGAAGCATACCTTCTTACCTGACTCGGCGTAAGTCTTACAAGCGTTCCCCTTGCAAATGCCTCCTTGATATCTCCCTTCTTGTAAAGCCTTATATCGGGCACCCTAAGTCCGCCTTCTGCTATATGTCTTAGGTTATCATCGTTGAAGCTGTGCATGTAAAGGCTCATAAGCTGGTCTCTTGTAATCTCAGCCTTAACAGGCATGTTTCCTCTGCCTGCTCCCTCAATGGTTATTGTCTTTGCCTTTTTCCCTGCAATGCTTGAGATAAACTTAGAATCCTTGATAAACTTTTCAAAAGGCTTTGTGGCTTTCATTTGGAAGTTATACATAGCCCATTGCCCGCGTGTGAGTGCCTTTGTCGCAAGGTAAAGCGGGTCGGCATCGTTGTATCCCGTCATTCTTCTGATTGCACGCTCTGCCGTAAGCGAACCCTTAACAAAAATATCGTCCAGCTTTGTTTTGATTCCTGCAAGCACTCCCTTGCTGTTTTTGATATGTTCAATAACCTCCTGCCCCATCTGCCAGGTTTCACGCTTGTCTTCCTCATCAATCAGCCTTTTTTCATTCTTGATATTGTTTTCAAGGTTTCTCAAAATCCTGTTAAGGTCGTTCACATCCTCAAGTGTCATATCTGATATACGCTTCTTTGAAAGCCTTTCAATGCTGTCAATAAGCCCCTTGCTTGCGATGAAGTCAGGGTCATAGTCAGGATGTTCGGGGTCAGTCTTGTGGCGATAGTATTCATTCAGCCAGTCAAGCTTATCAATCGTCTTTCCCATAATGCCGATTGAAGCAGTATCAAGGTCTCCGATAAGGCTTTGAATCAGCGCACGGTTTGCAGAAGTCGTCTTCATTCTTGCAAGCCGTCTTGTAACACGAAGCAAAGCTTCTCTTGCTTTTCTGTCGTTCTTCTTGTCCCTTTTATTTTTTGCAACTTCACGGGCATGCTCTTTGTAATTTTCAAGTGCTTCTTCCCGTTTTGCCCGTTCGCTTGCCTTAAGCTCTTCAAGCTTGTTTCTTGTCTCTTCTTCCTGTTTTGCTCTCTTTTCCTTTTCCCTTTCAAGCTTGCGCTCGTATCTTTCCTTAAGCTTTTCTTCTGATTTTTCAAGCCGTTTAATGCCTCTTTCCTTTTCCTTTGCAACGGCTTCCTTAAGTTTTTTCCTGTCTTCTGCTTTTGTGTCGGCAAGGCGTTTGGCCGCCTTGTCCGCAAAGGTTAAACGGTCAAGCCTTGCGTTCGCCTCATCCATAATGACGCCGAAAACATAATCCCTTACATCCTCAAACGCTTCCACGCTGTTATCGAAATATCTTTCGTTAAGATACGACTTCACCTTATCCAGTCCTTCGTTTAAATACTCGTTCGTATCTTCCATCGCAGCGTTCATCACCTTTTGGGCAAGCACATCAATCGTTTCATTTGCCTTTTGGATTGACTCTTCATTCCATCCGTTCCTTTGGAAGTTTGCCTTGCCCATTTCATAAATAAGTTCAACAAGGTCACTGTATCCAATGTTCCCGTCTTCATCAAACACAAGCCCGAGACCTCTTTCAAGCTTGTCTGCAATCTTTCTGCACACACTAAGGTCAAGCAGCGGGTTCTGCTTTATTGTTTTCGGCGTCTGCTTAAGCTCGCTCTTGAAGTGTTCCACGCGCTTCCTAAGCTTTTTCATGCGCTTTTCAAGCTCTCTGTTCTTCTTCCTTAGCTCTTCAAAGCGTTCAAGCGAAACCTCAAAATCTGCCGTGTCTTTGGAAAACCTTGTGCCGCCCTCTCCGTTTTCTGCGGTGGTGGAAAAATTATTCTCCCCGCTGTTTTGAGAATTCCTCTTGCGGTATTCATTTTCCTGTGCTATATAATAACCGAGGATGTTCGCTGGCGGTCGACCACCTTCCACGGAAGGGCGAATGCCGATGGCCCGAACATTCTCAATTCTTGATAAATTATAGAATGTTCTCACATTTTTCTGGTCAAGAATTGTTATCATTCCGCGCATGTAATTTTCCCCAAACTTGAAGAAAACTTCATAATGGTCAATGCCATTCTTTGCCTCTGGATGCCTATCTTTTACAAGCTCTGCATCAATGTGTTCTACGAAGTATGAAGCCTCTAAAAGCTCATCAAGCTGATATGCTGCTTTAAATTTTGCTTGTTTCTTAAAAGATTTTAATCTGTATTTTTCAGAGTTGGCATATTCGTGCGCCCCTCTCTTTGTTTCAACAACAGCTGTTCCTTCTTTTCTTCCGATTATCGTCCCTGCAAACATGCGGTTGATTATTTCCTCAACCTTGTCACAAAGTTTCTGCTTCTTTAATCCCTTAAGTTCGCTTATATCTGCATCCAGATTTACATATTGATATCCTGTTTCGGCGGTTTCGATTGAAAACCTTGCCCCGCCGACACTGTTGACCTTCTCAAGCCTGTCTTCCGCATTGCCGCTTTCATAAGTCAGAACTTCTCTGACCCCTGCGTCTTTAAGTGCTTCAACAAGACTTGCGTCTGTTCCTTCCGGAACAACGGCTGCAAGCGCTTCACTAAACGATACCGCGCGCTCAGGCTTTGCCTCGAAGATATAAACGGGCATGTTCTTTATATCGTCAAACAGCTGCTTTATTTCCTTTGCTGTTTCCAAAGAAATGTTATATCCGTATTTCTTGAATGTGTTTCCTATCGTGGCGGCAGAAAAGTTCTTTCTTCCGGCAGCTTCTGCAAGTATGCTGCCTATATGGTCAGATTCGATAAAAAAGTTTTCGTCACTTCCATGCGGTTTGGAATCATAAACTTTTCTCATCACATCGGATGTTCTGTTCTGAAAATCATCATTTATGGCACTTGCTTCCTCTTCCGAAAGATTTTGAAGATTTCCCTCCCGTTCATGCATTTCGGATATATTTGCAAACTCATCGGCAAGCTCTGCCCTCAAGGTCTTTGCTCCGACAAATGTTCCCGAAGAATTTTTGGAATTGCCTTCGCCCTCGCCCTTCATTGCCTTTACGATATTTTCAAGCGTCACATCATAATGCAGCTGTGAAAAGCTTCTTCTGTTTCCGGAAGCAGTGAACAAATCCTTGTTGTTGTAGATTCCCTCACGCTTTATTAAACCATTGAGCAATTCATCAATCCATTTTTCGTATGCCTTTCTATCGACAGCCTCCCTGATTGCTTTATCGGTTGCCGCATAATCCGACACCGTCTCCACCGTTTTGGACTTTCTGCCGTTCTTTTCATATAACAGGCTTGGTCTAACTGTATCCCGATAAACATCACCTATCGAATTTTCATATACCCATTTTTTGTATCCCTCTTTATTTTGTGAGGTAACTGAAAAATAGGCCTCTGCCGCAGCCCTTATCTCTTTCTCATGATTTTTCACAAATTTAGTCATCGGAGCTTTGTTATCCAAATATTCCGAAATAATATCTTTACCGAGTACATCCAAAGCCTTCCTGTACCCTCTGATTTTATCCTCGTCTATCTTTGTGATATGAGTTCTTTTGACAGTTTCAACTGGCTTTCTACCATGAGCAGCAAGGTAGAAGTTCATTGCGTTTGTATCGTTCTTAAGCTCGTCCTTGATTTCTTCCAGGCTTTTCCTGTTGATAAAATCTTCAGTTGTATTGGCAAGCGAATAAAACGGCCTTGCAGCATCGTGTCCAAACTTACGATAAACCTCGTAATACAAATCCCTTATACGGGAAGCTGCCTTTTCGTTTACCTCATATTCAATCCTCGGGAATGTCGGTGTCCATGCATCGGCAGAATATACCTTGTTTCTGCTGTCCGCTTCGGGGTCTATTGCCGACTTGTCCATAACAAGCGTTATGGACCCGAAGTTTGTATGCGGAATATCAGCCTTTGTTATGGCAATCGAAGGCATTGCAAGTCCGCCCAGTTTCAAGGACTTCTCAAGCTTATCCGCCGTAAGATTATGCATTGCAAGCAGTGAACCTTTGGTCTCATATTCCGTTTCCATACTGAAATTTGTGCCGCCCTGGGAAAAATTCTCCTTGCTATTTCCGCTGCCTTGTGATACTTTTGTGTCGTCAGCAGAGGTGATGGTCGTGCGCTCGTCCTCGAAAGAAGCGAGGCCTCCGACAGTGGTAGCCTCTGCTACTTTATTCTCAGAATTGCGGAATTCTAATACCGTTCCAGTAGGCAAAATTACCCTAAGCGTATGATATCTGTTTTTACTTGAGCGATCGCGTTGCACAACAACTCCCATGTTGTGGCGTATGTCGTCGATAGTAATGGGTGCTGCAAATGTGAATGAGTCAAGTTGCTCTCTACCTTTATGGTCTTTATGACTGTCAATTTCAATTCCCTGTTTTAAAACCTTCGGAACAGCCATTACAGCTGCCATCTCTATTTTGCGGTTAAGATACTTTAAGCCCTTATTTATTCTTTTTTTATAAAAAATGATTTCTCCAAATCCCTTACGGTCTATGATTTCAGGGAATTTTTGTGAATATTCCTCTGCAAGGCGGCTCTTACTCTTGCCTTCTACACTATCCGTATAAACATCGGCAACAACATCCATTTTGTTTAATTCGGCTTCACTGTCTTTTAGCTGCTGCACAATCGCCCGTACTTCGTTTGAATCACTGCTGTACTTTATTACACCAGGACTTTCGTTTCCTTCTCCTTGCTGTTCAGCCCTGTTCAAATATTCGCTTCTTCTGATTTCATCCGTCAGGCTTTCGCCTGCAACATCCATCAGACGCTGTGCCGATTTGTAGAACTTCTTTTGCGACGGTGCAGAAAATATACCGGAAATATCAGCAAGTTCCAGTTCATTCATGCTTGCAAACATATCGCAAAGCATTTCTTCGATTATCCTTGCACGGCTGTATCCTGCTTTCTTGTAGACGCTCTCATAGATTTCAAATGCAAGATTTTCAAACTCACCGTCATCATCAAAACGATTGACAATATTGTTCCACATCCTTGTGACCGCAAGGTCCGGGCTTATTCCTTCCGCTCTTGCACTTTCCTTGATGAACGCATGGAAGAACTCATGCATTCCCAACTGATAAGCGCTGTATCTTAATGCATTGGTTTTTACATAAATCAAATTTCCCGTGCAAATGCCCCTTACATTTCCGACATTTTCAACCGTTAAGTTGCCCTTGAATGCAACAACTTCAATCCCGAACTGCGCAAGCTCTTCCCTGAGTGCTTTGACATCTTCATCATATTCGCTCTCGTCAAGAATATATGCCTTGCCTTTGTCCGTGCCGCCTTCTATGCCTAAGCTTTTGGCAGTTACCGTTTTCTTGCGAACATTTCCTGCATTTTTCTTTTCAGCTCGTCCATGTCGTGCAGGTCGCCCGCCTTCTTCCGTTCTTCCTGTTCCTTCTTCCACTCTGCTGCGTTCTCCGCCGGAATCCTGCACAGCTTGCCCTCTGCGCTTTCCAAATATACGAAGTCCTTCCCGCTCATTATCGTTTCTCCTTTCGCTGCTTTCCGATGAGTCCTCAACAAAGCTGTCTCTGTATGCGACAGCTTCGTCATATTGGTCTTTGTTAAAATGTTTCGTGGTTACTTCTCGGTCTGTGTTGACCATGAATGCGACTTGCGGCATTTTGTGATTTTTGGCTATGTTGTCATGGTCGTAGTCCATGTTGTAGTCCATAACCGATGCCGTCTGCCAACCGAATATCTTTGAATAGATTGTAGGCAAATCCTGCTTTGAGGAAGCATAACAATCTAAGGTTTTTGCCTTTTGGTTTACTATTGGAGCTATCGCCCATAGGAATCCGGATTTTCCGCTTGCATTAAATACACTTATTAGGTCGCCACTCGGGGTAATTGAAAACCCACTCAATCCATCATCGGATAAATAGTTATAACAATCATTATATCCTATGGCGTCCTCTGTTGTTTCAATTTCGTGAAGGTCTACAAGTTCTCCATTACGAAGATATGTTCTTGCAATTTCAAATACATCATGGAAAAGAGTTCCATCTACATTTTGGTAGATGTTATACGAATTACCCTTTCCATCATTAACTGTTATGCGCCCATTATCATTGCCCCTGCTGCCACAGACGGCTTCCACTCTTCCTCCAAGAACTTTTGAAAGTACGCTTCGTAACTTTTCATTAATCGTCTTGTCTCCTGAATGGAACAGCCTTGTGTCTTCATCAGACATTCTTCTACTTTCTTCTTGTATTCTTCTAAACTCATCGTTTGAACTTTGTCCTCTGCCATTTCCTTGTTCTCCATTCTCATCTCTGTTCTTTGCTCTGTTTGACGATTTGTTCTTGTTATCACTCGATTTATTCTCGCCATTGCGCAAATTTCCCGCAGCGTTGTCCGTATCTTCCGACACTCCGCTCTCGCCCTGTGCCGTTTTGTTTATATCCTTAAGCCTGCCCCTTGCTTTGGCGTCGTTTGCAAGCCTGTCCTTATATGCAGCCTCGTAAATCCCAACAAGCGTTCCCATCGGAACATACTGCGAATAATAATTTATCTTTCCGACAGCAGCCATTGAAGTCTTCGCATAGCCTGCCTCAAACATGTCGTTCGCCGCCTGCACATAAACAGTCGGATTCATGTCCTTTTGATAGCCTGATTCTACCACGGAAGCCGTGTTTTTCATATCTCTTGCCGCAAAATTCCCGGCAAAAGATTCCACTGCCTGCGCATCCTGGCTAATCTGCCCGGTTGTCTTGTTCGCCGCAGCTATATAGCCCTTGCTTTCGTCCATGCTGTACTGCGCCGTGCTTGAAGGTGCTCCGATTTTGTCCAAACTTCTTTCTTTATCAGCAAGCGCATTTGCAGAATAAACAGGCAAGCGCCCTTGCACCTGCATTGTTCCTTCCCCTTTTTGGAAGGAAACGGCACCGTTTATCTTCTTTTGTGCAGCCCATTCTGCCTTAGTAAGCCCCGCCTCAAGCCGTGCCTTTTCGTCTGCTTCCGCCTCGGCTTCTGCCTGTTCCTTACTTTTGCTTAAAATATTCTCTATTAACTTTTTATTCTGCCATTGCCTCTTTGTGAATCCTTGCTTTTTTCGTTCTTTGTTGTCTGCAATTTCTTCAAGCGCCGATTCATAATTAAGCTGTTTTAGGTTTTGGGAAATAAGTGCCGCCGTCTGCCTTTGTGTGACCGTTTCCCCATTGTTCACCTTCTCTTGAAGAGATATTGCCATTTTATAAGAACGGCTGTCTTTGGGGCTTTCAAGACCTGTTTCAATAGCTGCATTAAGCGCTTCAGGCGCCGAAGCCATATCCATGCTCATGTTATGTGTCTGCATTGCGTGAAGCCCGCCTGTTGCTCCTGCGAAGATTCCTCCCGAAAGTCCGCCGCCAGCCATATCAAGCAAAATCGTGACGGCCTGGTCTTTAAACGCTTTGCCGAAGGCTTCCTTTTCCGAATATCCCGCTTCTTTGTACATGCGGACAGATTCTTCCCATTCGCTCTTGTCTTTGGAAATCAAGACATCGGCAAACAAATTTACAATATCGGACACACCCTCTTCGCTTCCTTCTGCAAGCACATTCTTTGCAATATATGCAGGAAGGTTTTTCCCAAGTGCCGGCACCTTATCCAGCAGCATATCAAGCGACACTTTCTCTGTTGCAACCTCTGCAAGCCCGGCGATTGTTCCGAGGGTCATTGCCTGTTCATCGCTCAGTCCTCTGTCTTTTGCGTCCTGAACGCTTTCTGCCGCAGCGCTTGTTCCCATGATTGCAAGTGAAATATTCTGTGCAGCCTTTGCACCCTTTGAAGCATTTATTATTGCTTTGTTTGCTTCAACAACGCCTTTCCCGGCTTTAAGTGCACTTGCCCCTGCTTTTGCTCCCTTTATATAGCTTCCTACTCCGCCGCCAATTAGTAGCGAGTATGTGAAGTCTGCCATGCTCATACCCGTTTGATAAAAGAACCTGCCAACATCGGAATCAATGTTTCCGCCGACTGTATCCCTTATGGTCTTAACGCCGTAATTTATCGAATGCGAAGGGTCGTTTTCATCAATCTCTTCGCCGTTCAATTTTGTCATCCAGTCGTTTACATAACTTAAATCTTCAAGCGGTTTAATGGCAACGGACACCGCCGAAGACAACACCGGTGATTCATCCGCGAATTCCGACATTCTGTTTTCGGTATCTTCTCTGTAACGCTTTGAAAGAGTCTTTTGCAAAGAGTTCCAGTACTCGTTTGCAGCCTCTTTGCCCTTTGTCTTGTAAAGATAGTTATAATCCTTTATTTCATCCTCGGTCATAAGGCTTGCATAACGCAGCTCGTCTAACTTCTCTAACGCATTGGAATTTGCAGCTCTTATAAAAGGATTTTCGGGAACAAAGTTTCTTGCCATTGTCAAGGTGCTTGCTGTATCGTTATCCTCACTGAATGCGTCTTTCCCTGCGTTTATTATCTTGTAAAGGTAGTCGCTGTCCTCGTTGAATCCATCCTTTACAAAATCAATGAAAGAAGTATCCCCGACATCTATATTTGCATCGTATGCGCTGTTTTGTTCATAATCTTTCTTTTTGCGATTGTTTAAAATCTCCTGATTCCTTTGAATATCGGCACTTGAAAGTGCATCGTTGTAGAGTCCGAAGCCTGCGCCTTTCTCGTTTCCTTCCGACTCTTTGGCTTTTTTTATTGAATCTTCTACCGACGGGTTTTTGAGTGCGTCATTATAAAGCCCGAAGCCCGCCCCCTGCGGCGCCTGATTGTTTTGTTGAACAACCTCCATTGCATGTGCCGAGTTTACTTTGCCCTCTTCAAGCGTTTTTGCAATATTTGCCCACCACTCGGTACCCGTATTTCCGCCCTTTGAATCTTCCTGCTGTGCGCCGATTTTTATTTTATGCATGTCCCTGTCAATATTTTCAACCTGTTCATTGTATTTTCTTGCCCATTCGCTTCCCTTTTCCCTTTGTTCGAGTTCTTTTTGTCCGTTTTCAATAAGCTCCATAGCCTCGTCAAAAAGTTTTTCGTTAAAGGCGTCCTTGTTTTCTTCCAAAATCTGAGCATACTGCTGTCCCTGTTCTTTAAGAGCTGCAAATGATTCCGTGCCCTGAGAGCTTCTTATCTGTTTTGCCCAATCGGTAAGTGCGCCCATAGCAGAACGGCCGTTGTCTGCTTTCCTTTGGTCGTTCTTTCGTTTCCGAGGATTACTGAAAATTCCTTCACCGCTTTGCTTGCTCCAAGCCTCTTCTTGTGCGCTTGAGCTGAAAACCATTTGATTATTTCCCGAACTTTCGAAACTTCCCGAATTCGTTGCTCTGCGTGCGGAATTACTGAAAATTCCCTCACCGCTTTGTTTGTTCCATGCTTCTTCCTGTGCATTTGACCTAAAGGTTCTTTGTGTATTCTTTCTTGCCATTGATTCTCTCTCTTATTGATTTTGCATTTCGTTTTCATATTCCGGAGCCGTTATTTCAACAATACTCGGAAGCTCCACAACGCCGCCTGCTTCTTCCTCGGACAACTCCTGCTTTGTTTCAGGGCGATATCTCCATTTATCGGGCGACATATTTGTAAGCCAGAACATCAGCGTTGTAGGGTCTGGCGGAACATCCACCGTCTCTTTGTCGGTTAGTTCTATGATTTTTCCGTCCCTGCCTATATGCTGCCTTATTTTCACTTTCACCCATCTGTAACCGCACGCCCTTTTGAACAATGCATTTTCCACCTTTTCGTTCGGTTCTTCTTGCGCGCGCGCGAAAGCGTCCGAAAGTTCTTTGTGCTCCTTCTTGTATTTCTTGAACGTACTCACGGCAATATGCAGCTTGTCCGCAATGGTTTTTGAAGTATAACCCTTGCTTACCCATTCGCAGATAAGATTCATATTCGGTTTTATCACAGTTTCGTACTTTGTAGACTTCATGCATATATTATTTCAAATGCAAAAGAATATTTCTCCCCTCAAAAAATGAAAAAATGATTATGCTTTGACATAACCATTTTTCATAGCAAGCTTTTAATTATTATCCGCACGGGTATATTTCTATCTCTGTTCTTGGATTATCTTTGTCATAAAGGACACGGCTGCCGTCATGGGAAGCTATAATCGTGTGATTGTCGTCTGCTATGATTTTGGCAGCCACCAAAACATCGTCTGCCGCCTCCAAAAGGTTGGTCAAATCCACTTTGCGCCTTGTTGCCATATAAAATTTGCAGGCAATCTCAACCGGATAATCGATTGAAACGCACGGTGTTTTGCCAAGCTGCTGTACGGCAAGCTTTTCATATTTTTTGTAAGCAGCAGATGGCACGATAAAATATCTCTTTGCTTTCTGGCTGTAAACAATCTGCTGAGAGTTTTTCTTTGTTACCGGCGGAATGTTTATAATATATTTATATACAGCCTTATCCATTCTTTTCATCTTTCTCTGTATTTTCTACAGGTCTCACCGAAAGCGTGATGCCTACCACCTCACCTTTCTCGTCGGTCACTTTCTTTGTCGCGAAGAAGGTATCGTACTTGTTAAGTTTTTCCGGCTTAAGGTACTCCACATCCAGTTCTCTTGGAGAGTTCCCAATCCCGTACTCGATGATAATCATCTTCAGCACAAGCTCGTAGGTCAGCTTAAGTTCCTCTATGCCTTGCTTTAGCATTCTGTTCAGCCATTCCATTTTCTTCCTGTCTTTTCTTCGCTGCTCGTTGAGCCACTCGATGTCTTTTCTCAGGCTTTCGATTGTTTCGTCTTTTGCTTCTTCCTTGCTTGTTTTTGGCTCTGTCTGTTTTCCTCTCATATTTGCTCCTTTCTTCTTGCCTATACTTGCTCGTAGTAGTTCTCATACATGGCAGCGATTGTGCAGTTTCTCCAGCCGGGATTATTGCAGCAATATTTTTTCACATAGATATCAGCCTCTTTTTTCCCGGGGAAGCAAACAGCCGTTGCCGAATCACAAATGATTTTCCTGCCATAGTTTGATTCCGTTTCAAAAAACGGGCATACATAAATTCTGCTCATGTTCATTCGTTTCCAATCCCTTGTGTTGCTAATCGTAAATATACTTTTCCAGCTGCTCGTAAACCTCATTGCCGCGCTGGTTAAAGTTGAAAAATGAGTTCTTCTTCGCATTCTGCGTCTTTGGCGGCTTCTCAAAAACCTCTTTGTAGTTTCCGTCATGCACCTTCTGATAGTTGTCGGGTTTGACATACCAGTCAAAAGCCACGGGATTACCCCGGCTTGAAAACCACTTGTTGCTGTCTGTTTTTTCAATCGTGCTCAAAAAATCCTCAAAGCCGTAGAGGTTGGCACACCGTCTTGCATTGTCGTATCGCACGGAAGCTGTCGCAATTCTGTCAATGTTTTGCGTACATTTGTTCGCATTCCACCTGCTGATTATCTCGTCTAACTGCTCTTGCTCAAACTCGTCAACCGTGCTTGGCTTTGGTTTTGGAATTGCGCACGACTTGTTTTGCATCGCGCGCGCGTTTGAGGCAGCGTAAGCTGCCTTCTCTCTCTCATTCTCTCTCTCATTCTCATTCTCTTTATCATTCTCTTTATCATTATCATTATCTGCATTTTTCGCATTGCGAAAATATGCGGAGCTATGCGAACTTATGCGGGAGGTATGCGAAACTATGCGGGGCGATGCGAACTTATGCGAAACCATGCGAGAATTTCCACCCGCATTTTCTTCGTTTGGGCATTGTTCGCTTTCTTCTGCTTCCGCAGTATT
>CAVHKC010000018.1:11182-12564 GCA_963636455.1 Ruthenibacterium lactatiformans | reverse complement strand
GTGCATTTCTGCGGTGTGCACTTTTCTTCGTTCCAATATATTGCATGATAAGGGCAGGATTTTATAAGTTCCTTCTTATCCTTGGCTTTCTTTGTATCTATCAGGACAATGCCGTTTTCCAGCCGCTTCACAGCCTCGGGAAAAGCCTTCATGCAGGGAGCGTTCTCGCAGTGCTGGCACATCACGGGAACATACGAAACATCGATTCTCGGATATGTGCCTCTTTCCTTGCTCTTGATATCCACCCACCTGTGTCCGTGTCTGGGCTGTTCGTCCGTGTAAGGCAGCCAGCTGTTTCCCACATGCTCGTCCTTGCATGCCATGAAGCAGTCATTGCAGTCAAAGCATAATCCAACATCCACTACCATATATGATTGCCTGCTCATTACTTAAGTCCTCCCTTCCACTGTGCTCCCGGATATTTCCAGGCTTTTTCGGTCCAAACCATTTCAGTATTTTCAGGGTCCTTATAAAGCTGACCTGCGGCTCTTCTTGCGCCCGGCATGGGCTTTGCGCTCTTGTTCCAGCTTTCGAACTTTTCTGCACCGCCGTGATTCATATCAAGCGGCTTTTCCTTCCAGCCCTTAAGCTCTTTCTTGTCCCATTTTTCAATCTCAACAAGGCAATGTTCCGTTGCCATGCCCGTTGCGTACTTGGACATGAACCTTGCAGGCGTGAGGATATTGATACATCCGCCTCTGTCAACAGAATGACCCGGCTCGCCAAGCGGCTTGTACTCGGCCGATGATTCATAGCAATGGCATGTTCCCTTGGGAACCCTTTCCGTAAGCTGTGCCGCAAATATTACCGCACCTCTTTCGTTATATGCCTTGACCAAATCATTCTCCTTGATTCCTCTTTCTGCTGCGTCCAGAGGGTTCATTCTCATGATCCAGTAATAGAAACCGTCTATCTTCACTCTGTGATTTCTTATGTCGTTTATAAACGCATCCTTGCCGTCACTGTGAGTGTGGAAGCTGAACCTCGGGTGCGGCGACAAAACCGCAAGCGGGTACTTCTCTATTCTTGCAGTGTGATGTCCCTCAAACGAAGGCACATACATCGGCATAAGCGGACGTTCCTTGTCGTCAGTGTCATAATGTCCGAATCTCTTGAGCGAATTTGAAACAAATTCGACTTTTCCGGACTGAGTCTGCAGTCCCTTTTGGTCAACAAGGTCGCAGGGGCGGAAGTGCGAAATCCAGCCTCTCGTATCCTGAGGTCTGTCTTCGGCAAACCAACGAAGCGGAGGTGCCGAAGGTGCTTTGTTGTCGATTGGAACAACAAAATATCCTTTTTCAAAGAACTCGTCAAAGTCCATATACTTGGGGATATCCGATGCATAAAACATCTGCCTTACCCAGCCAAGTTCGGTCTTTCCT
>CAVHKC010000018.1:9357-11172 GCA_963636455.1 Ruthenibacterium lactatiformans | reverse complement strand
AAAACATCGCCCACATGAAGATTTTCGCAGATTGCATTGAAAATTTCATAATCAGACATTGACTCGCCCAAAGGCTCGATGCACTTTTTCTGCATTGCTATGATACGGAAGTTTGCCTGATTGTGCGAATCGGGGTTGTAGCCCGAATTGCTTGCCCACTCGCCGATATCCCAGCGTTCAAAGTTCGTGCATGCCGGAAGTATGATATCTGCAAAAGGAACTTCTCCCTCAAACCAGATTGACTGGCTTACAACGAAAGGAAGCTTCTTTGTTCTGTACATTCTTGCATAACGGTCTCCCTGGCCCATCGTGCCGATATGCGGTCCGCCGTATTTGTACAGCATCTGCATACGGGAAAATCCGTTGGCGGGATAGTGATATTCGTGGAACTGCTGTTCTGCCGAATCGCCGACGAATCCTCGTCCCCACCATTCAACTTTATCTTCGAGGATACATTCAGGTATTCTCATTCTCGGAATGTGAACGCCTGCAGCCGTGCTCAATGTTGAAACCAAAGGCTTTGAATCCGTTCCGTTGAACATTCTGTATGCCAAAATTGCGCCTGCCGCAGAGTTTTGCGCATCTCCTCCGATTCCGCCGTCTGCATAGCCCGGGAAATAGAAATCAGAATCCACGGGCACACCCTCTGTTGTGGTGTAGAGGTTGATTCCGGGTTTTCCCATTCCCTGCATTGTTATGAGGGCAATCATCATTCGTGCCCAGTCCATTCCGATGGGGCTTCGGCAGCATCCGCCCCAGCCGCCTTTTCCGCCGGCTGCAAGCATTGTTTTGTGCTTTGCCCACTCTCTTGCCAAGGCTCTGATTTCATGAGCAGGAAGACCCGTTTCTTCCGCTGCCCATTCTGAAGTTTTGGGAATTCCATCACTTACTCCGAGGACATAATCCTTCCACTCGTCAAAGCCGAAAGTTTTTTCTGTCACATATTCTTTGTCATAGGTTCCCTCGGTAAGCCATGTATAGGCTATTCCCAAGGCAAGTGCCGCATCCGTTCCGAGCCTTGGCGAAAACCATTTTCCGCCGTACAGCCCGTTTGTGTGGTTGTAGTAAGGATCAATGAAAACAAATTTTATTCCCAATTCCTGCATCCAGCGGCGTCTTATCGTGCTTTCATAAGCACCGTAAATTCCATTGTTTGTTTCCGGGTCCGACGACCAGAAAACCATCATCTCACAGTTTTGAAGACAATCTTCAAATCCGTCTGTCTGTTCGTTAAGTCCGAGTCGTGAGGAGAATCCCCACATATGGATTGCACCCCAGTGCCAGCCTTCCCATGAATCAGGGTTATGGTCTGCATATGTCATTCCCACCGTATTCATAAAACGGAACAGTGTTGAATGTCTGTATCCGACTGTTCCCCAAAGGTGATGGCTCGAAGGTTCGATTACCATTGCGCCCGGTCCGAACTCTCTTTTTATTCTTCTTATTTCATCGCAGACAATCTGAATTGCCTCGTCCCAGCTGATTCTTTCGTATCCCGAAATACCTCTGTTTTCCTCATGTCTGTCGCCGTGCGGATCAAAGTCAACTCTCTTCATGGGATAAAGATTTCTTCTGTCTGAATAGATTGTCGACTTATACTGTGCTGTGTAGCATGTGTAAGTTGTTTTCCTCGGCGGCGTAAAGGTTCTTCCGTGCGCTTCGATTTTCCAGCCTTCGGGGTCGTCATCCGAAAGATCCATCGGTGTGATTCTTACGATTTTATCCTTCTCTTCATCGACATAAACGAAAACCGGTCCACCTGTCGTCATCTGAGTCTTCTTTACAAGTTTTCCCATTTCGTGCCTCCTTATTACC
>CAVHKC010000018.1:4435-9347 GCA_963636455.1 Ruthenibacterium lactatiformans | reverse complement strand
TGGGTGACCAAGGCATTTAAAATCTTTTATGTCCGGGTCACCCGTAAAAATTTATGTAAATTTATATTCCCGTTGTGCAGGTTATATCACGGCAATTATGTAAAGACAAATCGCAGCAGGTTTGTCCCCTCTCTTTTAGTTCGATTAGCCCCGAATAAGTGCAAGCGATTACTCTTTTCAATTTCAACCGTATTGCAGCTATACATATATATAAATTGTGCGTAATTTATATTTTGAATGCTATTCTTTGTGTATTTTTTACATATATATACAGTATTTAAGAATTTTAAAAGTAATTCGTTGCTTGCATTTTTAAGATTTTGCTTTATTTTTTTTCGTGCTTAACTATAATAAATGAAAGTAACAGTTATCAAAAGAAGTGTGGTAAAAATGAAAGATACAAAAAATTGGATTTTGGATGCTGCAATGGAGCTTTTCAGCGAAAAAGGCTATGCGCAAACTACAACAAAAGCCATTGCCGATTATGCGGGAGTCAGCGAATCTACATTCTTCAGGATCTATAAAACAAAGGCGGCGCTTTTGGGCGACCTGCTTTATATAATGACCCCGGGGCCTATAGATATACCTATGAACGAGCTTACAAACGGCGAAGACCTCGAAAAGGATTTTGAGATTTTTCTTTATTACAATGCGCTGCTTCATGTGAAACACCTGCCGGTGTTCCGTGTTGCAATGCATGTGGAAAATATTTATGACAGCTCCCGTTTCTCAAAAATAAAGGGGCTTATAACCCAGATGGGCGGATATTTCGACCATCTTTCGGAAACGGGGCGTGTTAAGGACTTTGATTATTACTCTCTCGCCGAGCATGTAAACAGCCTTTCTTTGGTCAAGGCTTCGGAGTTTTTAAACAGCGAATCCTACGGGATTTCCGTGGAACATTCCGCCAAAGCCTTTGCCGGGCAGTATGCCGGCTTTTTTGCAAGGCTGCTTGGACCGGTAGACTGCAGGGCTTAAACGAAAATTCTTTTATGCTTTCCGAGTGCAGTATAAAGAAGCTCGCCTAAAACGCCGGCTGAGATTACTTCTCCTGCAAGAACGGTCAGCACTATGAGGATATATGCCGTTTCAACATGATAAGCATAGACAAGAACAAGCGGAACGATGACCGCATTTGCCGCTATGGGCGAAACAATGGCAAGCCACCTGTTTTTCCTAAGAAGGTAGGTTCCTATTGCACCGATCAGCGTTGCAAGGCTTCCGAAAACCACATCCCACACAACGGCACCTGTCAGGATGTTTGAAAGAAGGCAGCCGATGAAAAGCCCCGGTATCGCAGCCGGAGTAAAGCAAGGCAAAATGCACAAAGCTTCGGAAATGCGGATTTGGATTACGCCGGATGAGAGCCCGAAAGCCGAAGAAACGAGCGTAAGAACAATATAAAGAGCGGCAATAATGCCGGCAAAGGCAATGCCCTTTGCACAAAAAATCCCCTTAACCGGGGAGCGTTTTTCAGACATAATAAAAAACTCCTTAGTTTTGTTTAAGGTGAGGATGGTTACGAACTCACCGGGCGCAAGTTTAACATACAGGGACAGTTTTTTCAAGGAATAAATTTAAGATATATGCAGGAACACGCATAATCAATTATTTGCAATATATAACGAAGGTGAATTTTCATGGCTTTGCAGGTTTAATTTCAGAAGATATAAAGACAGGCAAAACATAGATTAAATGATGGGAAAATAAATTCTCATAAACACGGAGATAAATATGAATAAAACAGAACAATCAGCAAATATGCATGACCGAATTTTGTCAAGCGCACTTCAGATTTTTTCCGAAAAAGGCTATGCCGAGGCAACGGTGAATGACATAAGCCAAAATGCCGGCTGCAACACCGTAACAATTTTCCGCCATTTCGGCGACAAAATGAGCTTATTCAACGAAGTAGTCGAAAAGTACAAGGATTTCCACTTCAATGCCGATGACCTCGACAGCAGGCTCAGCTACATGAATCTTCACGGCGATTTCAAAATCATGGCAGACTATTTTTTCAATGCCTTGTACAAAAATATACATATTCTCCGAATTTTCATAAACGACGGCCACGCATTCGAATCGGCAAGGAAGCACCTTTGGGTTATCCCGGACGAGCTTAAATCCTTTGTTTCAGACTATCTTGCGGCAATGTATCCCGACAAGATTTCAAGTTCCGATTCGGCTTTAATCTCCGAAATGTTTCTAAGCTACATCACAAGGACCTGCTTAAGGCTCAATGTCCACGAAGGAATCGAAGAGTATTCCAAGCAGATTGCAACTTCTGCAAAGGAAACGATGGCATGCAGCGTGGATATGATTGTGAATATGGTGCTTATGATTGTGGATGTTCAGAAAAAGTAATTTGGTCCGGTTCCCCAAAAATGCCTCAATTCTGCGGCATTTTCTGCCATTAAAAAAATCAGATTTTTTTAGTGATTTGAAACAAACATGCGCAAAATAGCTCACTCTTGATATTTTTCTAAGTTCATGACATAATACACATAAAAGTTGGGACATTTTTGTCCTAAGTACGAGGTGTAATCATGGTTGAACGGAGTTTTTATATTAACCGTCTGATACGCAATATGTGGAACGGCGAAATCAAAGTCATTACGGGCATACGCAGATGCGGCAAGTCTGTGCTTCTTTTTGAGCTTTTTTTCGAGTATCTTCTTTCGCAGAATGTTCCGGAAGATCATATTCTAAAAATTGAATTGGACCAGCGCCGTTATTACAAGTTCCGAAATCCAATTACTCTGTGCGAATATGTAGAAAGTGTTGTTCGTGACAAGAAGGATGAAAAGTTTTATCTGTTCATTGATGAGGTGCAGCTTACCACGAAGGCTGCAGACAAAGAAAACGCAGGCATCGAAGTTACTGTTTATGATATGCTGAATGAGCTTAAGGCATACAAAAACCTTGATGTTTATGTCACCGGGAGCAATTCCAAAGGACTGTCAAAAGATATCGCCACCGAGTTTCGCGGCCGTGCCGTTCAGATTCATGTGTTTCCGCTGTCGTTTGCAGAGTTTTATTCTGCTGTGGGCGGTGACGAGCGAAAGGCATTGGATTCATATATGCTCTACGGCGGAATGCCGAGGCTATTGACTCTTGAAAATGACAAAGACAAGAAGGATTACCTGACAACTCTTTACAGCGAACTGTATGTCAAGGACATCGTGGAAAGGAACAAAATAGAACACGAGGATGTGCTGAATGATATTTTGGATTTCCTTGCTTCGCAGATTGGGTCTCTTACCAATCCAACCAATATTGCAAATGCACTTTCGTCCATGAAACACGAGAAAATTAATGCTGCAATGGTTTCAAATTATGTGCAGTATATTATTGACTCCTTCCTCGTTTCAATGGCCAGAAGATATGATGTCAAAGGAAAAACATATTTTAAATATCCGAACAAGTACTACTATACAGACATTGGCCTTCGCAATGCACGGCTGAATTATCGCCAATATGACCCCGGTCATATTATGGAAAATATTATTTATAATGAACTTCTGCGGCGAGGATTTTCCGTTGATGTCGGTGTGGTATGCGACCGTACAGGCGGCGGCAAGCTTCAAAAAGAGATAGACTTTGTGGTAAATGACGCCGATAAGAAAATCTATATTCAGTCTGCATATCGCATGGATACCGAAAAAAAAGAATCCTCGGAGCTGTCATCGCTGATGCTTGCCAAGGATTTCTTCAAAAAAATCATCGTCCGAATGGATGTGCCGCACAGTTTTTATGATAACAACGGCATCTTCCACTGCAGCTTGTCAGACTTTCTGTTAGAACGGGTGGAATTGTTCTGACTGTAGTCCTTTTAATTATTTGCGGCCAGGCCGCTGCCTTCTTTTGCCGCCCAGCATTTTGGCAATCGGAGTGCCTGCGAATTTTACCGTCACATAGTCGGTGACGGATTTTTTCAAATCGGCCATCGCCGCATCCACAGCCTGCTTTTTTTCAAGGCTCAAATTTTTGTATGCGCTCATAAGCGGGATTATATTCTTTGCCGAAAACAAATTGTCAGTGGTCTTATAGTCGCTTACAAGCCCGTAGAGAACCTCGATGAACTTTTCTTTTTCTTCAAAGCTCATGCGGTTGATCCACTCGTTAAGGCTTTCATATCCGGCCTCACCAAGAAATGCAAGATTTTTTTCTTCAATCAGCCGGTCCCTTTCCACTTCCCAGGTGAACATGACATGCTCGCTCGTTCCGCTTGTTTTGCTGCTTTTTATGACCTTGTATTTTTCCTTGTGTTCAAGAAGAATCCCTATTATTGAATTTTGTGGAACGAAGGTGTGAACCTTTGGCTCAATCGTCTTGAAATTTTCTTTTTCGATTACTTTGTCGTTGAAGCCCGGGCCGTCGAAATTATATACGGCTTTTATCCTTTTCTGCCTTCTCCTGTCACAAAAAGCCGAACCGTAGACAGCCAGATTTCCGCCCTTTGAATGGCCGCCCACTATCAAATCCTTTTTTGTGTTTTTGGAAACAAATTCGATATATTTTATTGCTGCGGCATGTGAAGGAACTTCCTCATGATATGCAAGATCCATATTTTCCTTCCAGCCGACAAGCGTATCGTCCGTGCCTCTGAAAGCAATGAAATGCGTGTTTTTGTCCATCCGAATGGTGACTGCCGAAAATTGTTTGCCCTGCGCTTCATCAATATCATTTATGAAACCAGCAAGCCGCATATCGGCAAAACGGGGTGACTTTGCCAGCAGCTCAAGCATTTTAAGATCGTCTTCCGAGCAGTAATTCGGCAAAGGATTAAGCACATCCTCTGCCTTTATATCTTTGAGGAAAACTTGATTTGAGGCGCTTTCATCGAAATTTCTCGGCACAACTTTGTCTAAATTATAATAAGAAAGCTGGCACATAATCATTGCATCAGGCG
>CAVHKC010000018.1:0-4425 GCA_963636455.1 Ruthenibacterium lactatiformans | reverse complement strand
AGCTTAAATCCCCTCTCCATTTTATGTAATCAATCAAATTTGCCATGTAGACTCCTTTTCTGCAATAAATTCAATCTCAGCGCATTCATCACAACGCAAAAGCTTGAAAGGCTCATTGCCGCCGCCGCAATCATGGGATTGAGCGTAAGCCCAAGGCCTGCGTAGCACCCTGCCGCCAGCGGAATGCAGATAACATTATAAATAAATGCCCAGAAAAGATTTTGGTGTATGTTTCTGAGCGTTGCACGGCTAAGCCGTATTGCGTCAGGCACATCCGTAAGAACGCTTTTCATAAGCACTACATCGGCCGCATCGATTGCAACATCAGAGCCTGCACCAATCGCAATTCCGATGTCTGCAACGGTAAGTGCCAAAGCATCGTTTATTCCGTCGCCTACCATGGCAGTCATTCCCTGTCCTTTAAGCTTCATTATCTCGGCTTCTTTGCCGTCAGGCAAAACACCTGCGATGACTTCGTCAACTCCCGCCTGCTTTCCAACAGCTTTTGCGGTTCGTTCATTGTCGCCCGTGAGCATAACAACCTTTATGCCCATATTTTGAAGCTCCTTGATTGCTTTCGGGCTTTCGCTTCTTATGGTATCTGCCACCGCAATTATACCCAAAATCTGACCGTCTATCATGAACATAAGCGGAGTTTTTCCCTGTTCGGACAAGTCTTTTGAAATGCTTTCAAGTTCTTTTGGAATATCCGCAAACTCCGAAATGAATTTCACACTTCCGCCCACAAGCTCTTTTCCTTCTTTCACCGCTTTCAGGCCGTTGCCCGGCAGTGCCGAAAATTGTGAAACATCTTCAAGTATAACTTTTTGTTCTTCTGCTTTTTCACATATTGCCTTTGCAAGCGGATGCTCGCTTTTTGCTTCAAGCACATATGCGATTTTCAAAATTTCATCTGCCGAAAAGCCGTCTTTCGGTATTATATCCGTAACCTCGGGTGTGCCGTTTGTGATTGTTCCTGTCTTATCAAGCACGACAATCTTGACTTTGCCCGCATTTTCAAGTGCAATTACATTTTTAAAAAGCACCCCATGCTTTGCTCCAATCCCGTTTCCGACCATGATTGCAACGGGCGTTGCAAGCCCCAATGCGCAGGGGCAGCTTATGACAAGCACAGAAATTGCTCTTGCAAGCGAATAGCTTACTTCTTTTCCGATGATAAGCCACACGATAAGCGTGATTACCGCAAGTGCGATGACAACAGGCACGAATACCGCCGAAACCTTGTCGGCAGCCTTTGCAACGGGAGCTTTGGTTGCGGCGGCGTCGCTCATCATTTTTATTATCTGCGAAAGAGTCGTATCTTCCCCGACTCGCCTTGCCTCGCACTTCAAATATCCCGATTGGTTCACAGTTGCGGCAGAAACCAAGTCGCCCGGTGCTTTGTCCGCAGGAATGCTTTCGCCCGTGAGCATTGCCTCGTTCACGGCACTTTCGCCCTCCACAACAATGCCGTCAACTGGAATTGCCTCGCCCGGCTTTACGGCGAAAATATCTCCGATTTTGACCTGTTCTATGCCTACTTCTTTTTCTTCTCCGTCAATTATCAAAACAGCTTTTTTCGGTGCAAGCCGCATGAGGCTTTTGAGGGCATCTGTTGTTTTGCCTTTTGAATATGCCTCAAGTATTTTTCCTATTGTTATGAGCGTTAAGATCATTGCAGCCGACTCAAAATAAAATTCATTCATGTATTTCATGACCGCTTCATGGTCGTTTGCCATCTGTGCTCCCGTCATCGCAAAGAGTACATAAACGCTCCATGCAAAGGACGCCATCGAACCCATGGCAACAAGAGTGTCCATGTTCGGTGCTTTGTGAATCAGGCTTTTGAATCCGCTTATAAAGAATTTCTGGTTTATCACCATGATAATTGCAGAAAGCAGCAGCTGAATAAGCCCCATTGCGACATGATTATTTTCAAGCCATGCCCCCACGGGCCAGCCCCACATCATATGCCCCATCGAAAAATACATCAATATCACAAGGAAAATGATCGAAGCGATTAATCTTTTCTTAAGTCTGGGCGTTTCGTGATCCGAAAGTGCATCTTCTTCAGGCTGCACCGCACTTTTTGAAGAAGCCCCGGACTTAGCCTTTGCCGAATAGCCTGCGTCCTTCACTGCTTTGATTATGCTTTCTTTCGTGGCGGTTCCTTCAACCTGCATGGAGTTTGTAAGAAGGCTTACCGAACAAGAGGTGACGCCGGGCACCTTTGAAACAGCTTTTTCGACTCTTGCCGAGCACGCCGCACAGCTCATTCCTTTTACATTATATTGTTCCATATTCTCAAGCTTCCTTTAAACTTTTCGGTTTCATGCACAAGAATGTCAAGGCAGCAATCGTAATCACAATTCCCGCAATCATCAAAACAGTCGGAATTTCATCAAAGAAAATTGCACCGAATATCGTTGCCGCAACGGGTTCGCTGCCCGATGCCAATATCGACACCATTCCCGCATCCGCATAAAGCATTCCTGCTGTTATAAGAATGTACGGCAAAACGGACAGGCACAGCGAATGTGCAATCAAAAACAGCGTGTGCCCAAGCGGGGCTTCTGCGATATATCCTGCAAAAACATCATAATCGACGAATGCAAGCATCGCTATCACGGCAAAAATCAGTGTGTAAAAAATTACCGTATATGTGTGGTAGCCCTTGTCTGTCGCAAGCTTTGAAAATATGCTGTATGCCGCATAAAATATTGCCGAGCCCACACCTGCAAGGACGCCCAAAAGTGAAATTTTGCCGCCTCCGGTCAGGCTTTCAATCACGCCGCTTGCAAGCGCACAGCCGATGATTGCAGCGATCATGCAGCCAATCTTCTTGCCCGTGATTTTTTCTCTGAAGCAAATCGCCGCAAGAAAAACAACAAAAATCGGTGCAGTGCAAAGAAGTACCGCTGAAAGCGAAAGGGGCAGCCTTGCAACAGCCTCGTTATAGCACATGTTGATTCCTGTCATGCCCAAAATGCCCGTCCCCAAGAAGATGGGCAGGTCTTTTAATTTGACTTTGAAAAGTTTTCTGTCATATATCAAAATAAGCAGCGTCATCATTGCCAGTGCAAAAATTATTCGCGAAAAGAAAACCGTTTGGTTTCCCATTCCGTATGCCGTAAGAGTTCTCACAAAGACTCCGCCGCTTCCGAACATGACTCCTGCCAAAACAGGCAATGCCAATGCAGCTTTTTTCATGGTTTTTATACTCCTTTTCCCCTTTTTTTATCTTTCGACATAAACTTTTTCATCAATTTCTTATGCCGGCTGTTTTATATCTTCTTCGGGTCATGCTTTGTTAACAAAAGCAAAGACTTCCCATACCACTGCATTCTATCCCTACAAGGCTTTATTGTAAAGAGCTTTTCGGTTAGCGGGCGCTTACTTGACGTGATAAAAAATAGTCATAGATTGAAAAGCGTTGAGCTTCAAAACAAGTTTTGCAATAAGCACCAAAGCAAATTTTTAATGTTTATTTTGCAAACCACATGCCATGAAGAGAAAAACCAGCCATGTAAGGAACTGGTTTATCATTAAATTAAAATTAATAAGTTAATGTTTGACAAAACCATACAATATACTATAATTGAATTACAAAAGTGAAAGGAGGCGTTTGGCATGGCAACCACACTTGTACAGGTAAGAGTAGATGATAAATTAAAGGAACAGGCAACTGCTGTATATGATGCGCTGGGTATTGATTTATCCACGGCTGTGCGGATGTTTTTGAAAAGATCCATAATGGTGAATGGAGTTCCGTTTAATATGACCTTGCCGAAGAGTGATTTTAAAGCCGAAAAAGCAGCAAGGGCACTTCAGGAACTGAGTAATGCGGCATTGGATAATGGGACATCAGAACTGACTCTGGATGAGATCAATGCAGAAATTGACGCAGTCAGAAAGAAAAAATAGAAGGAGGCGCCGTGATGCATTATTATGCAGTGATAGACACGAATGTGCTGATTTCTGCTATGTTAAAATTTCAGTCTGTCCCGGGGCGGATTGTAAACGAAACCCTTTTGGGAAATTTGATTCCGCTGTTATGCGATGAAATAATTGCAGAATACAGAGAAGTCTTGGCACGCCCCAAATTTAAATTCGACCAGAAAACGGCTGAGGTATTTCTTGAAGGTATTATTGACAGAGGCATATTTATAGATGCGATTCCAGTTGAGGATATTATTCCCGATCCCAAAGATATCATTTTCTATGAAGTAATTATGGAAAGTCGGAAAAAACACGATGATGCCTATCTTGTTACGGGTAATATCAAGCATTTCTCTGTAAAAACCTTTATTGTTACACCAAGGGAAAGAGCGTATGAAATTATTTCTGTAAAATTGAACAAATGAACTTTGATAGGGTCTCCTGTGATACACTACATTTATAGGAGGCCTTTTATGATGGCAAGAA
>CAVHKC010000017.1:2657-12876 GCA_963636455.1 Ruthenibacterium lactatiformans | reverse complement strand
GAGCCGAACCACTCGCCAAGCGGGCTCATGCTTGAATAGTATCCGACAGGATAATACTTCCCGGCTTTTGATTTAACATCCGAAAGGAATGTTGTTACCATATTTGTCATCAAAGAAGAGCTCGGAGCCTGGCCGAAGGTGTCCTTATAATATCTGTAGGAATCCTGCTCGTAATCTGCCCAGTATCCCATCTGTAATTCTTTGTTTTTCACAACGCTCCAAAAGGCCGCTGCCTCTTTGTGTGCATCGTCAACTCCTTCTGTGTAGTTGAACCAATAAACACCAATCGGCATCCCTACTCTCATTGCTTCGTTGTAAAATTCGTAGAAAACCCTGTCCGTCTGCGTGGACGCATCGTTTCCGTAGCCTGCTCTTAATATGACAAAATCAAGCCCCGAAGACTTTATTGTATCCCAGTCGGCACTCGGCTGATAGGACGAAATATCCGCTCCGATGTAGTATCCGGAATATATCTTGCAGTAATCATAGGTTCCGTCCTTGTGTTTTGCCCAGACAATGGCAAAGCCTTGTGATTTGGCTGTCACAGTTCCGTCAGAGCTTACGGAGCAGACAGAAGAATCCGTTGTTCGCCATGTGAGCGTGCCCGCCTTGTTCATTTTATATTCAAGCTTTTCCGAGCATCCCACTTTTATCGAACAAAATTCTTTTGTTATGCTCACGCTTGCAGAAGCTGTGCTGCTTCTCATCATCTGGTCGTCCATGGCGTAATATTCATAATATTCCATGGAATTTTCACCATCCGAAGCCCCATCGGTTTCAGCCTCTCCTTCCGATGATTCTTCTTCTGAAACAGCATTTGCCTCGGCTTCTTTTTGATTTTCTTCGTTTTGCGTTTCATCCGAAAGCGCTGCGCCCTTCTGCATATCGCTCATGGGCATAACTGCCTCTTCGGCTCTAACCGTTTGCGGAACAAAACCGATAATCAAAATGCATACAAGCACCATTGCGGCACAAGCCAAAAGATTTTTGTTTTTAATTTTCATCATTGACACCCATTAAGTATTTGTGATATAAACTATAAATGTGCTTTAGGGGAATCATACAATGGCAGTATGACGGTCTCCAAAACCGTTCATGGGGGTTCGAATCCCTCTTCCCCTGCAAAAGAAGCTTTCGGGCTTCTTTTTTTTCTGCTTATTTTAGCATATGCGTTTCTTTGCATATTGCACAAGCAGATTGTCTTTTTTAACAAGTCCTTATCATACTTCAAAATTCGATTTTCTTCAAGAGTGCAAAGAAAGCTGCCCTTTTGCAATTTCTATTGCCTCACGCACATTCGAAACGCCGATAAGACGAATTCCTTTTATTTCCTTAAGCGAAGGAACGGATGATGCAGGCACCATTGCCGTTTTAAAGCCGAGCTTTTTTGCCTCTTTTACCCTTGATAACATAAATGATGTGCTTCTTACTTCGCCTGCAAGCCCCACTTCGCCTATGGCAATCACATCAGGTTCTATTGCAAAGTCCGAATATACGCTTGCAATCGCAATGATAACCGCAAGGTCAAGCGCAGTTTCGTTTATCTTCATTCCGCCGACGATATTTACATATGCATCACACTCTGACATATTGAATCCGAGCCTTTTTTCAAGCACCGCAATAAGCAGGTTCATTCTGTTATAATCAATTCCCGTTGCAGAACGCCTGGGATTTCCCAAGAATGAGCGTGCAACAAGCGCCTGAATTTCGACAAGAATCGGCCTTGTGCCCTCGATCGAGCAGGAAACCACCGAGCCGGGCGTGCACTCAGGCCTTCCCTCAAGCATGAATTCCGAAGGGTTTTTAACTTCCCTAAGCCCGGTATTTGACATTTCGAAAACGCCAATCTCATTTGTCGAGCCGAATCTGTTCTTTACACCGCGTAAAATCCTGTATGAAGCATGCGCATCCCCTTCAAAATAAAGAACCGCATCAACCATATGCTCAAGCATCCTTGGGCCTGCTACCGTTCCTTCTTTTGTCACATGTCCGACAATAAAAAGTGCGGTTTTAAGGCCTTTTGCAATCTGCATCAAGGCAAGCGTGCACTCCCTTACCTGACCTGGCGAGCCCGGCGCCGACGAAACATCCTGCCTGAACATTGTCTGAATGGAGTCTATGACAGCCGCATCCGGGCGATATTCCTTTATTGCCTTTTCAATCGCTTCCAAATCCGTTTCGCAAAGAAGCATCATGTTTTGATTGAATTTTCCGAGCCTGTCGGCTCTCAATTTTATTTGCGGAAGCGACTCTTCGCCCGTAATATACAAAACTTTGTATCCGGAATCACTCAGGTTTTTAAAGACTTGCGTAAGCAAGGTTGATTTTCCGATTCCGGGATCGCCTCCGACCAGAACAAGCGAGCCCCTTATGATTCCGCCGCCAAGCACACGGTCGAATTCTTCGAGGTTCGAAGTCATCCTTTCGTCTTCTTCTGCCGCAATTTCTTCCATCGTGACAGGCTTGTTTTCGGAAAGGCCGAATAAAGGTGCATTAAACCTTCCGCCTGCTTTTTCCTTCGTTTTGGGAGCCTCGACGAAGGTGTTCCATTCTTTGCAGGCCGGGCACTGCCCCATCCACTTTGCGCTTTCATATCCGCATTCTTTGCAGAAAAAAACTGTATCGGCTGCTTTTGCCATTATCAAACCTTTCTTTTCGGCTTTTTCCTAACCGAAAATGTGAGTTTTCCTTCTTTTGCTCCCACGTTCACGGTATCGCCCGCATGAATTTTCCCCTGCAGAATTTCCTCTGCCATCTGGTCTTCAAGCAGCTGCTGAATCTTCCTTTTCAGCGAACGTGCACCGTATTTTTTGTCAAAGCCTTGGTCAATCATGAAATCCTTGGCCTCGTCTTTTACAGTGATTTTTATATTCATCTGATTCTTAGCGCGCGCTTTTATATCTTCAAGAATGATATCCGCAATAGCCTTCATATCCTCTTTTGCAAGCGACCTGAAGACGATTATCTCATCAATTCGGTTCAAAAATTCCGGGCGGAAAATATGTTTTATTTCATCCATAACGGCTTCTTTCATCTGTGTATAAGCCGCTTCTTCCGAATTGTCCGTCATAAAGCCCAGGTTTTTGGGTTCCATGATTCTTGAAGCACCTGCATTGCTTGTCATGATGATTATTGTATTTTTAAAATCCGTAACCCTGCCATGCGAATCCGTTATTCTTCCGTCGTCAAGAACCTGAAGAAGCACATTGAAAACATCCGGATGTGCCTTTTCTATTTCATCAAAAAGAACTATGGAATAAGGATTTCTTCTGACCTGTTCGGCAAGCTGTCCACCCTCGTCATATCCGACATATCCCGGAGGTGCTCCGATAAGCTTCGAAACATTTTCCTTTTCCATATATTCCGACATATCTACCCTTATTATCGAATTTTCCGTTCCGAAAACCGCCTCTGCAAGTGCCTTGGAAAGTTCTGTTTTGCCGACTCCCGTAGGACCTAAAAGCAAAAACGAACCGATGGGCCTTTTAGGGTCTTTAAGCCCGACTCTGCCCCTTCTTATTGCTTTTGCCAATGAAGATACTGCCTCGTCTTGAGCAACAACTCGTTTTTTGAGCGTATCTTCAAGCGCAATCAGCTTAGCGCCTTCTTCTTCCGCAAGCTTTTTAACCGGGATTTTTGTCCATTTGGAAACAACATCCGCAACATCATCTGCAGTAACTTTAGGCTTTGCTTCCGTCATTTTCTTTTTTGCATCATCTGCATAAGCCTTGATTTTATCTGAAATTCGAAGGATTTTAGTATTTGCATCCGATGCCTTTTCTATCTGCCCTTCGGCAATATAGCTGTCTCTTTCTTCATAAAGCCTGTGCATCTTATTTTCCATTTTTTTAAGATCGTCCGGCAATATATATGTCGAAAGTCTCACTTTTGAGGCCGCTTCGTCTATAAGGTCAATCGCCTTGTCCGGAAGAAAACGGTCGTTGATATATCTAACCGAAAGATCCGCCGCCGACTCAAGAGCCTCATCTGTTATCTGCACATTGTGATGCGCCTCATAATTCGGCCTTAAACCTTTAAGAATCTGAACAGTCTGTTCCTTGTCCGGCTGCTCGATATTAACAGGCTGAAATCTTCTTTCAAGAGCTGCATCCTTTTCAAAATGCTTTCTGTATTCATCAAGCGTTGTTGCGCCGATTATCTGGATTTCTCCCCTTGAAAGAGCGGGCTTTAAGATATTTGCGGCATCAAGCGCGCCCTCTGCGGCACCCGCACCGATAATCGTATGTATTTCATCAATAAAAAGAATTATATTTCCGTTTGCTTTTACTTCGTCTATAACCTTTTTTATTCTTTCTTCAAACTCGCCTCTATACTTGGTTCCTGCAATCATTGCGGGCAGATCAAGCGACAAAATTGCCTTTTCCGAAACCGGCCCCTGAATTCTTCCCGATGCAATCCTTTCTGCCAAAGCCTCCACAACCGCAGTCTTTCCGACTCCCGGCTCACCCACAAGGCAGGGGTTGTTTTTTGTTCTCCTGCTTATAATCTGAACAATCCTTGCAATTTCATCTTCTCTGCCGATGATCGGATCCATTTTGCCTTCTCTTGCACGCTTGCAAAGGTCCGTGCTGAATTCTGCAAGAATCGATTCGTTTCTTTTGCCCTTCTGCCTGTCACCGTCTTCAATGAAATCGTTCTTGTGTTTTCTGACATCTTCGCCCATTGCCGCAAGCACATCGTTGAAGATTTTTTGTTTGTTTGCGCCAAGTCCCGCAAGAAATCTTCCCGCAACACAGTCTCTTTCTTTTATAACCGCAATAAGCAGATGCTCCGTGCCGACGGAGGAAGAATTGTATCTGTCGGCTTCCTTTCCGGCATTTTCAAGAACCTTCTTTGCCTTTGGCGTGAAAGAATCCCTTTCATAAAGCATAACAGAGCCTGCAGCTTTTCTCTGGCTTTGCGCAAGTGCCTTAAGGCCTTTGTAATCAACACCCTGATTTTGCAGTATTTCAAACGCAGCCGTGCTGTTTACATAAGCAAGCGCAAGCAGAATATGTTCCGTGCCGATATATGTCTGCGACATTTCGACAGATTCGTTATATGCCTGATCTATTACTTCCTGAGCTTTTTTTGTAAATGGTTTGTTCATTCTTGTTTCCCTTGTCTGTAAAAAACAGACAATTCTTTCGTTTTTGTTTTCTTTTTCGCCTTTTGCTGCCAAAAATCATTCAAGCTCATCATAAATTTCACTGACAAGCCTGACTGCTTCTTCCTTTGTAATTTTTTTGCAATGTGCTCTTGCAACAACAGGACGCAGACAAGCCTTCATTTTTTCCATGGACTCCATCTTATCTATATCCACGGCAACAACGGCTCCTCTGCGTCTGTCAACTCTCAAAAAACCTTCTTGCTTCAAGGCAGAATATGCCTTGTTCACGGTATGCATGTTTATCCCGATATCTTCGGCAAGGTTCCTTACCGAAGGAAGAGAATCCCCTTCCTTGATCTGTGATGTCGCAATAGCAATAATTATTTGATTGCGAAGCTGAATATATATGGCTTCGTCACTGCTGAAATCAATTTCTATAATCATAATCAACCTCGTGCCGGATTTTTATTTTATATCCTGTGTTATATATTTTATATCACACATATTACAACAAACCCCTGCACAGGTCAACTTGCAAGTTAAGCAGTATCTTTTCACTCAAAAATAACAAATGCTGTCGCATACTTGCTCATGTACGGTATTATTCTTCAATTCAAAGCTTAAGCTTCGGGCTTTTCTTCTTCTGCCGCATTTTCGCAGACAGGTTCTTCTGCTTCGCTTTGTTCTGTGCTTGTGCACTCTCTTGCCTTGTCTGCAATGTCTTTTACAGCATCTGAAACCCTTCCTGCCGCATCCTGAATCTTCTTTGCCGTATCAGAATCAACGACTTTTTTTGCGCTTTCTTTGACTCTGTTTGTTACTCTTTGAGCCGCATCTGTTTCATAAACTTTCTTTGCGGTTTCTGTAATAACAACCTTTGTTTTCTTTGCGGCATCGCCTATATCGCTTCCGACTGTACCACCGTTCTTTGTGGGAATATTTTCAACTTTTCTCTTTGCCTGAACTGCCATAACTGCAAGTGCCACGGGAGCCACTACAAGCTCTGCAGCCATATCTGTAAGTGTGCTTTTTACTCTCTCATCCATTGTTATATCCTCTTTTCTTTTAATATATGAATATTTTATCTGTACTTAAAATGTGCCGATAAAAAATGCTGCCTGCATACATCAATTCTTTGCATATTCAAAAAGTGCTTTTTCACTTTTCGAATCATGCTTAGAACAACAGTATTCTACATTATTTCAATTTGCGGGTCAATAATCTCGGCCGTTTAAAGGCTGAACAGTCTGTGAAACTTCCATGACCTGCGCGAGCCTTGTCGTCTATATTCCCGAAACCGTGACAAAAGCGATAAAAATAAAAAGTATTCCGTTGGCAATAACTCCTATCCATGAATATTTAAGGATAATGTCTGTTTCCCTGAAGGATTTTACAGAAGCAATAACCCCTACCACCGTTGCAAGCAGGGCAAATATTGCCGTTGTGCCCACGGCTATTCCTGCATTTCCTTCGCAAGTTGCCGAAACGATAATGGAAACTATCATAAGTATCAGAGCAAGCAAGGCAAGCCAATCAGCCAAAAGCGCGGCTTTTGAAGGCTTCTTGTCGGAAAACTTCAGTTTCTTTTGGCGTTTCTTTTCTTCCTTTATTCTTTTTTTCCGTTCTTTCTCATCCAGAAAATCATCCGGTGAAAAAGGCTCTTCTTCATTAAATTCGTAATTCATTATTTAAGTTTTCCGAAATATTTAATCGGCCAATAAACAAATAGTGCCTTGCCCAATATGCTTTCTTTTGTCACGAAATTTGTCGTCTTCCAATATCTGGAATCCTTGGAATTGTTGCGGTTGTCTCCCATAACAAAATAGCAGCCTTCCGGCACCTTATACGGGCCAAAGTCGGCAGCAATCGGCGTTTCCTTAAGATATGGCTCGTCATATTTTTCTCCGTCGATATATGTGACTCCTCCGATTATTTCGATGGTTTCTCCCGGAAGCCCGATTATTCTTTTTACATAATTTTCATGTGTTTCGGTAATGTTGAAAAGCTTGTACTTGAGGCTGTCTGTGCTTACTTCAACAGGATCCGGGCACTTGAAAATTATTATGTCACCACGATGCGGCTCATCAAAAAGATATGCAAGCCTTGAGCCTATCATTCTTGAATGCGACATTATGGTAGGTTCCATGGAGCCCGAGGGCACATTTGAATTTACAATAACCAAAAAGTTAATGGCGAGTGCAATCGCAAGTGCAATTACAATTACTTTAACCCAGCCCCATACGGCACGCCCTGTACTTTGCCTGTTTTCATTTGCCTCATCATCAAGATGTTTTTCGTCTTTATATTCATCTGTTATATTTTCGCTGTTACTGCGTTTCATATATTAATCCTCCAGAAGGTCGTAAATGCTGCAGCCGAGCCTGTCCGCAAGTGCCTTCAATGTTATGCCTGCCGCTTTTTTCAAATCCTTTGCCCCAGTTTCATATTGCTGAAGCGTCCTTAAATTCACTCCTGTTTTTTCCGCAAGAACTCTCTGCGACATTTTGCATTCCGCACGATATGTATGAAGCGGCGTCTTTTCTTTAAGTTCTTCTTTGATTCCTTCAAAAGCCGCAAGCTGCCATTCCTTTGTGCCTGTGTTCAGCGTAAGAGCAAGTCTGGTGAACTCTTTCGTTGAAATATTCTTAAGAAGATATTTGAACGAACGATCCGCATACCATTGAAAATATGCAAAAAACCACCCGAACCAAAACTCATCTGATGCATCTTCGAAACTTCTTATGGCACTTTTAAATTCCATTTCATATCCTGATGATATAAAAACAGTTTCGGCAAGCTCTGTTCCCGACATTCCGGAAACTATTGCAGGCTCTCCTTTTTCAAACCTTGCGGCATATTCGGAAGTTGTGAAAAGATCCATGAACAAATCCAGCCCGACCCCGCATGAGCATGCGGCATATTCGCAGGCTTCTCCCAAAGAGCGCATAGCATCATTTAAATAGTTAATATCATAAGAATTCATAAATCACAAAAGTTTTTCGTCAATTCCGTCTCTTAGTATGTCAAGCATGTAAATTCCGTCAGGCTCGATTTCAACTTCAGCCAAAAGGCCTATTCTCGCATTGTCGTCTCTTGTTTTTCTCCTCGGATAGTAAATATCACGGTCAGCCGTTTTGTATGACGCAAAAATAAGCCTGTCAAACGCCCTGCTTGTTTTCAGCACATATTGCTCACCGCTTCTTCCGAGATTCATTGCATATTTAAACTGCTGATACGAAATTTCGCTTGCAAGGAAGCTCATTATAAACGAAAAATAAGAGTCGTCTGCACGCACTCCTCGTATTATATCATATCCTTCGGTATTAACATGGAAATTTTCTGTTATAAAATCTGCCGCACGAGCAAAATTTGCCTCCGCAATTCTGAAGCTGCGGTTTTCTATTACGACGCTCAGCCAGTTAAAAAGCGAATATTCGGAAGATGTAAGGTCCAAAATCGCAAGTCCTTCATCTTCGATTTCATATTTGTTGACAAATCCCGAGCGATTAAGGCTTACAGCCCACTCACTTGCTGCTTCGCTATCTGCCGTGCAATAAAATCCTACGCCGAAATCCTTTGTTTTTCTGCCAGTATTCGGCCTTGGAAGGCTTAATATTTTATCAGATCCGTGAAAAAGAGTTAATATGCTCATTGCCACATTATACTTCTTTGGCAGTATGCGGTCAAGCCTGTCTTGCGGCTTAATTTATCTGGATATCTTAACGGCTTAATGCACCTTAAGAATAAGCTAAAAAATATTAAAAAAACAAAAGGAGCGGACTCTCTTTAAGAAACCGCTCCCTTTGCAACTCACTAAAATTGGGTTCAAAAAAATGGAACTCAACATTCTATCTAAATCAAATCAATCTCAAATTACCTTTTATTCGGCAGGCATAACCATTGTCTTGGGCGTTCCGTTTACAATAAGCGGACATGCAGTTGCTGCCTGAATATCTTCAACTGTTACGCCGGGCGCAAGCTCTGTAAGCTCAAGTCCCTTGTCTGTAACAACCATAACACCCATTTCGGTTACGATCATATCAACACACTTCAATGCTGTGGGCGGAAGAGAAATCTTTTCGAAAATCTTCGGTGCACCCTTCTGAGTGTGAACCATGCCGATGATAACCTTCTTTGCGCCGACAACGAGGTCCATTGCACCGCCCATGCCCGGTGCCATCTTGCCCGGAACGATGTGGCTTGCAAGGTTTCCTTCCTGGTCAACCTGAAGTGCTCCCAGAACCGTCAAATCCACATGGCCGCCGCGGATGATTCCGAATGAAGTTGCGGAGTCAAAATATGCAGCGCCGGGAAGTACATGAACATACTGAGCACCGGCATTGATTGTGTATTTATCTTCTTCACCGGGAGCGCAAACACCGCCCATTCCGATGATACCGTTCTCTGACTGAAGTGAAATATCGATTCCATCAGGAACATAATTTGCAACCAATGTAGGAAGTCCGATACCTAAATTAACAACATAGCCGTCTTCTAATTCTTGTGCAATTCTGTGCGCAATAATATGTTTTGCATCTGCCATTATTTGTCACCTCCTACTACGATATAATCAACGAAAATAAACGGAGTCATAACATAGTTAGGATCCAATTCGCCGACTTCAACAAGCTTTTCAGCCTCAACGATTACGACATCTGCTGCCGTAGCCATAACTGTCTGGAAGTTCTTTGTTGTGTTGTGATAATAAACATTACCCTTTTTGTCTACAATATTTCCCTCAAGCAAAGCAAACTGTGCATGAAGGGGCTTTTCAAGAAGGTAATCCTTTCCGTCGATATTGTAAACTTCTTTGCCTTCCTGGATTTCTGTTCCGATTCCCGTAGGTGTGAGAACGCCGCCCAAGCCGGCACCGCCTGCACGGATTTTTTCTGCAAGAGAACCCTGGGGCACAAGCTGTACTTCCATTGTTCCTGCATTCATCTGCTCTGCAACCTGCTTGTTAAGGCCGATATGCGAAGCGATTAATTTCTTGATGCAATGATTCTGAACGAGTTTACCGTTACCTGTTGCAGCTTTTGTTTCATTTCCGTTTTCGTCGAAAGCCGGGCCTGTTCCGCCGTCGTTGCAGATAACCGTAAGGTCCTTTGC
>CAVHKC010000017.1:1490-2647 GCA_963636455.1 Ruthenibacterium lactatiformans | reverse complement strand
TGCACCTCTTTCAACCAAAGCGTCCATTAATGATTCAGGAGTACCGTTTGACATAAAACCACCAACCATAACGGTTGATCCGTCTTTAACCATAGCGGCAGCTTCAGCAGCTGTGATCATTTTGTCTTTCATGATTGAAAATACTTCCTTTCCTAAAAATCGGCAGGGAGAGTCTCTCTCCCTGCGAATTTAATTTTTATTTTTTTAATTAGTCCATTTTAACGATAAGAGCCTGGCCCATGCCGCCACCGATGCAAAGTGTGGCAAGACCCTTCTTAGCGCCTCTTCTCTTCATTTCGTAAATAAGTGAAACAAGGATACGGGCACCTGAAGCTCCAACCGGATGACCAAGTGCGATAGCTCCACCGTTAACATTAACCTTATCCATATCAAACTCAAGTTCTTTAGCAACTGCAAGTGACTGAGCTGCGAAAGCTTCGTTTGCTTCGATAAGATCGAATTCCTTAGCTGATTCCATGCCGGCTTTCTTCATGGCAAGCTTTGTTGCAGGAACAGGTCCTACACCCATGATTGAAGGATCAACACCGCCTGTAGCGTATGAAACGATTGTGCAAAGAGGTGTAATTCCAAGTTCTTCAGCTTTTTCTTTTGTCATTACAACGAATGCTGCAGCACCATCGTTGATACCTGATGCGTTAGCTGCCGTAACTGTACCGCCGTCTTTCTTGAAAGCAGGTTTAAGCTTTGCAACTTTTTCCATTGTGTTTCCGCGTGAAAGATGCTCATCTCTCTTGAATTCGATAGGATCACCCTTCCTCTGAGGAATGATTACAGGAACGATTTCTTCGTCGAATACGCCGCCGTCAACAGCCTTCTCAGCTTTGTTCTGGCTGTTTACTGCGAACTGATCCTGCATTTCTCTTGTAAGTCCCCACTTCTCAGCTACATTTTCAGCTGTGATACCCATGTGGTAGTTGTTGAATGCATCCCAGAGACCATCATTAACTGTTAAGTCAACGGTCTTCTGATTTCCCATTCTTGCGCCCCAACGAGCTGAAGGAATAGCATAAGGAGCTGCTGACATATTTTCCATACCGCCGCAAACAACGATTTCAGCTTCTTCAGCTTTGATCTGGTTTGCAGCAAGTGCTACTGCTTTAAGTCCAGAACCGCAAACGATGTTGATTGTCATGGCT
>CAVHKC010000017.1:0-1480 GCA_963636455.1 Ruthenibacterium lactatiformans | reverse complement strand
GACCACCTGTGATAACGTTACCAAAGATAACTTCGTCAACCTGCTCAGGCTTGATGCCTGCACGATTAACAGCTTCTTTGATTACTGTTGCACCAAGCTCTACTGCCGGTACATCTTTGAGTGTTCCGCCGAATTTGCCGATGGCTGTACGGCAGGCGCTTGCGATTACGATTTCTTTTGCCATTTTTAATTTCCTCCAAAAAATATTTTTGTTAAATCAATCTTCATCATCTGATTTAATCTCGAGCTTTAAATCAAACGAACTCCACTGATTTAAATATCGTATATCTCATGACTGCAAGCGAAAAGCCGAAACCCTTCGCTTGCAGTATTAAGTACTATTTGATTAATAAGATTCTTATTTGTCAAATTTGTTGTTGATGTAGAAATCTCTGTCTGAGCAGCCTGTTCCACAGTATTCATATACTCTGTCAGGTACATCGTTAAGATCATCTTCATCAATGTAAGCTACGCAACGAGCCATTGAGCCGTCGCCCATGTACCAACGAAGAGGGAAGCAATAGAACATGAACTTCTTGTTGGATACTTTGTCAAGATCTCCGCCGAGGTTCTCAACACCAACGATTCCGTGTCCGAGCAATGTCTTGTGGCAAGGCTCCCATGTTCCCCAGCATCCGATTTCTTCAAGCTCGCCGAATTTCTTCATGTAAGCTTCTTCGCCATGGATTCTGATATATTCGAATTTATCGAATTCAGCATAAGCTTCCTCACCGAATTCTTTCTTGAATTCTTCTGTGATGGGATTTCCTGATGCGCCAAGAAGGTTCATTCTTGTCATACCGTTGTTGCCCATAGCTGTGTGAAGAGGATGATCAAGTGCCTGCATATCCATAGCTACGCAGCGAACTTTCTTCTCAACAAACCACTTGCCGGCATCAACGCCTGTTCCGCATGAATAATGATAATATTCTTTGGAATCATCGAAGAGTCTGTGCATACCTGTGTTAAGGCAAACAACCATTCCTTCAAGTTCGCCTGAGTTGGGATCGATTCCTGCTCTCTTGCAAGCGTCCTCAAGGTGCTCAGGCATGATAAGCTGCCAGCGTCCTACATGGATCTCAAGGCATACAGCCGGACCTGTGTAAGCATCGATAGGCATTTCATGTGTGTAACGAGCTCTCTTCTTGTCAAATTCGAACTCCATAACGTGACGGGGTGCGTCGCAGTGTGTACCTGTGTGCTGTGTGCATCCTACATACTGTGTAAGAACACCGCCCTTAGCCATTGAATGCTTTCCTTCAATGAACGGCTTGTCAAAGTACGGCCAACGAGGTATCTCGGCACTGAACGGATGTGTCAAATCAACATAAACTTTGTTTCCCATTTTTAAATTCCTCCATAAAAATATAATAAATATTTTTTAAAAAATTTCTATTTAAACGCCGTAAATCATCTTGATGAGATACTCGTTTAAATCTTTCTTTGACTTGGCAATGTCTTCTTCTGTCCACTTCAGGAA
>CAVHKC010000016.1:0-14369 GCA_963636455.1 Ruthenibacterium lactatiformans | reverse complement strand
GCCAGACAGTTGCCCATTCAAGCTTCGGCACAAACAAAAGTACCGTGCTCGTGTCAAGCAAGGGGCCAACCAGAACAATGACAGTCAAAAATCCGATTATTCCCATTTTCCAGCCTTTGTCTATAAACTTGTCCTTGTGCATAAAAAGGCCTGCAATAAGGCCTGCCACGCCATAAGCCATCATCTGCCACGGCGTGTAGATACTCTGCCCGAAAATCATATTGCTTGCAAATGCACTGACTGCGCCCACCAAAAAGCCTGTTTCAGGTCCGAACGCAAATCCCGCTATCATGATTATCGCAAATATGGGCTTGAAGTTCGGAGCCCAAATGAAAGCTGCTCTGGCGGCAACCGCAATTGCGCACAATACCGCTATTACAACCAGCTCCCTTGCAGGAGGCTTTCTTTTTTCAAATGTCATAAAAAACGGAACAAGAGCAAGAATTATTACTATTGTTGCAATCAGATAAAAGCCCTTCCCCGGAAGCTTTGTTCCCAGAAACAATGCTGCGGGAATCAGCACAAATATCATTACAAGTGTTGTTATCGATGATTTTTTCATCCTTGGTTTACTCCGTTTTCGTTTGTTTGCATGCGGACTGCTTTACTTTTTCTATAACCTGTTCTGCCGTGATTGTATCTTTAAATATACTGCGGCTCATTCTGCCTGCCGCTGTTGTGTAAAAACTGTTGTGTCCGAAAAAGCATTCGGGCGTTCCCGATGATATAATCTGCCCATCGAAAAACATTCCGACAATATCCGCATTCTCGGCACAGAATTCAACATCATGCGAAACCATCACCACGGTAATTCCCTGTTCTTTGAGTTTCTTGAATATATCGGAAAGCTTTGCCTTGAAAAAGCAGTCAATTCCCTTTGTAGGCTCGTCCAAGAGCAGTATCTTAGGGTGCGTAAGCAAAACCTTTGCAAGTGCTCCTCTTTGCTGTTCGCCGCCCGAAAGGTCATAAGGATGCGACTCAAGAAGCTTCGTCACTTCGCACAGTTTTGCAATTTCTTCTATTTCTTCACTGTCTTTTGTCATTTCTTCAAGATCAAGCCTCAAAGTCTTTCCCACGAACAAGCTTTTCGGATCCTGCGGAAGCATCGCAATGCAGTTTTCAAAAAGTTCCGAATTTTTATATTTTTCCGCCGTTTTTCCGAATATATTGATTTTTCCCCTGTATGGCCTGCATATTCCGCATATTGATTTCAAAAATGTGGATTTTCCGGCGCCGTTTCCGCCGACAATCGCAAAAATATTTGCCTTGGGAACCTGAATATCCACGCCTTTAAGCACATCGGGCAGGTCTTTTTCATACCTGAACCACGCTTCTTTCACAGACAAAACGATTTCGCTGTTTTCATCTGTCAGGTCTTCTGATTTGTTTCCTTTATTGTTTGCTGCTTCTTTCGCTGTGCCGTTTATTTCTGCGATATTTTTTCCGTCAAAGATCTTTTCAAGCCACTGCCTGCCCTCTCTGACCGTGAGCGGGCACTCTCCTTTGCCATTGCACTCGCTGAAGATCCTCACAGGTGCCGGCGTTGCGGCAAACATTTCATTTTTTTCTTTATATAATTGAGCGGCGGCATCTCTTGGCGGTGCATTCGCTATTATTTTCCCATTTTCCATCACAACAACACGATCTGCGGCATGAAAAATATCCTCAAGCCTGTGCTCTGTGATTATAACGGTTGTTCCAAGCTCAATATTTATCTTTCTTACTGTATTCAAGAAGTCCGATGCGGCAATGGGATCCAGCTGACCGGTCGGCTCATCAAGAATCAATATTTCGGGCTGCATCGCCATGACAGATGCCAAATTCAAAAGCTGCTTTTGGCCTCCCGAAAGCTCCGAAACATTCTTGTGGAACCATGATTGAATGCCGAAATAACATGCCATTTCAGCCACCCTTGCCCTCATTTCGCTTTGTTCACAGCCGAGGCTTTCCAAACCGAAGGCAAGCTCATGCCAAACTTTGTCGGTGACAATCTGGTCGTCCGGATTTTGCATTACATAGCCTATTTTTTCGGCCTGCTGCCTGACCGAAAGCTCTTCTGCCAAAATTCCGTCAATAAGTACTTGGCCTTCTTTGATTCCGCTTGGCGCAAGCACGCTTTTAAGCTGCTTTAAAAGCGTTGTTTTTCCGCTTCCGCTTTTGCCGCAAAGCACGACATATTCACCTTTTTCAAAAGAAAGGTTTATATTGTCCAATATTTTTTTGTTTGCTGCCACAGTATAAGCAAAACTCAGATTTTTGATCTCAATATGTGCCATGCAGCCTCCTCCTTTATATGCAAAAAAATCGGTATCCACAAAAGAACCAGATAGATAATCGCTCCTATTCCGCAGATTCCCCTGATATCTGCCGCCTCATAAACGGGCGTGAAATTCACATGGGTTCCGCCTCTTGCGGCGATAAATATCAATGCGGCAGTGCATAAACTGACTGCGGCAAGTATAATCCAATCTCCGGCCTTCATCACAAAAAGCCTGTAGGATGTCCGTCTGCCGGCACCATATCCTCGGCTTTTCATGGAATCTGCGGTTTCCACGCCCGATTCCAGGGACCAGGATGTGAGGCTTGAAAGTATTGTTGCACCGGCAATAATATTTTGCTTTTTGCTTCCCGTCTTCATCCCTTTTCCGATGGACATTCTTGCATCCGAAATCTGCTTTGCCTTGCGGAAATATCCGGGGACAAGCCTTAAGACCATCACAAAAAGCAATGAAAGTGACGGCGCAAGTTTTGCGAAAAGTGCAGTGAATTTGTCTGCCGTCATTATCTTTGCAAAGCACGCCGCCTGCAGTATTACAATTACGGCAATTGCCGCCAGACACGCCCCGTACAAAAGAGCTTCCTGCGTGTAGGGCCTTTTTGCAAGATAAAACAGCACTGTCTTTCCGCTTGTGTTAAGCAAAGGGTTTATTGCCGTTACGACAACAAAAATCACAAGCAGGAAAACAAAGGTTTTAATGCTTTTTCTTTTTTCGATAAGCGCATAATATACCGCAGAGCTTATCATTCCGACAATCGAATACAAAGGATGCATAAATATGCAGCCAAACACAATGGCTGCGGCAAAAAACAAAAGGCTGACCGCCGGATGACATCTTTCAAATCTGTCCCCTGCCATAAATCAGCCTCCGACATCGGCTCCCAAGCCGGTGCAGGTGTATACCCACGAAACGGTATCACCGTCAGAAAGCACATAGGACGAGCTTCCGTAATTGGGGAACCACCCGTTTACTTTATACATCCATCCCGACTGCTCCCCGCAGTCAAATTCATATATATTGTTTATTCCTTCGACATAAGAGCTGCCGTACATCGGATTCCAGCTGTACTCTATCGCAATTCCGCTGTTGCTGCAGGCCCTCTGTACAACATCAAAGGCTGTTTCGCCTTCCGTAAAATCCACTGTTGTATACAAAATCTGTCCGTCAGACGGAATAAGGCTTTTCTTTGCAGAATTTAACTTATCCATATTGTTAAGTATTGTAGAGCAGCTGATTGAAACCGTGCATGTCATGACCTTTTCGGTTTCCGTTGCTTTTTTTTCGGCCTGCTTTGTACTTTCCTGCGGCTTAGTGTTTAAATTTGAATTTTGGTTTGTATCCTGATTTGCTTCCTGATTTTCGTCTTGATTTTGCTGTTCAGTCTGCTTTTCGGCAGTCTTCTTGGTTGTTTCTTTTTCCTTATTTGAGGCTTTTGATGTTGTTTCTTTTTCCGACTCTGATTCCGTTTGAGTTATTGTTTCTTCTGTGACTGCCGCCCTTTTATGATTTTTCTCAGACCATCCGTTTGAACAGCCCACACAAAAAACACCTGCGGCAACTATCACGACAATAACCGCAGCCATTATTATATTTGCTGTTTTCTTACTTATCTTTTTCAAATGTTTCCTCCGCCTGTCGTCTTTTTGAATATTAACACACGGAATATTCTTTTTCAATCAGGCAGCTTCCAAAGATTGCTATAAATTAAGGCTTTTTTGCCGATTGCGTGGTATTATATTTCTATTTTTGAAGGTATATTTGCAAATTGAATCTTTGGCCTTTACATGCTATAATTCTTCGACGATAAATTTTTAGAACAAAACAAATTTAACAGACAAAACACGCAAATCGACAAATATAATCCGATAATCGGGAAACAATATTATGGAAGAAATAAATTTAACAAAGATGCAAAAAATACATTTTGTGGGAATCGGCGGAATCAGCATGAGCGCAATAGCGCAGGTTCTTCTGTCCCGTGGTTTGAAAGTAAGCGGCTCGGACTTCAAAACAAGTGCCATGACGGAAGAGCTTGCTTCTCTCGGTGCCGAAATTCACATCGATCACCGTGCCGAAAATATTTCGGACGATACAGACCTTGTTGTGTATACAGCCGCAATAAATGAGGATAATCCCGAACTTGCCGCTGCAAAGGAAAAGAAAATCCCCACAGTCACAAGAGCTGTTTTCCTGGGCGAACTCATGAAGCATTATTCTTCTGCCGTGTGCGTGTCGGGGACTCACGGCAAAACAACCACAACCTCTTTGATATCGCAGATTCTTGTAGATGCTGGAACTGACCCCACTATAATGGTAGGCGGAATCGTTCCTTTTCTTCACAGCAACTTAAGAATCGGCCACGGCCCCACATTTCTTACCGAAGCATGTGAATACACAAACAGTTTTCTTTCATTTTTTCCAACGGTTGAGGTCATTTTAAACATAAAAGCCGACCACCTTGATTTTTTCAAGGATCTTGATGACATCAGGCACAGCTTCAGGCAATATATCAGCCTTCTTCCCAGGGAAGGAAATCTTATTATAAACGGCGAAATCGAGCGAATCGATGAAGTTTTGGCAGACTGCCGTGCGCAGATAACAACTTTCGGCCTCGGCCGGGATTTTGATTATTGTGCGGAGAATATAGAATATGACGACTATGCACATCCCATATTTGATGTGATTCATAAAGGCAAAAAAGAGGGGCGCATAAAGCTGCGTATTCCCGGAAAGCACAATATATATAATTGCCTTGCTGCATTGGCCTGCGGCGAGCTTATGGGCGTGAAGTGCGAATCTGCCATTGCATCTCTTGAAAAATTCACCGGTGTCGAAAGGCGCTTTGAATTCAAGGGCAAATTAGGCGGCATTACGATAATTGACGATTATGCTCACCACCCAGATGAAATCACTGCAACACTGAAAGCCGCGCAAAACTACCCCCACAAGAAACTGTGGTGTGTCTTCCAGCCGCACACATACACAAGAACAAAGGCTTTAATGGATGATTTCGCAAAGAGTCTTTGCCTTGCAGATGCCGTTGTTCTTGCCGATATTTATCCTGCCCGAGAAACAGACAATCTCGGAATTTCCTCAAAGGATTTGAAAAATAAAATCGAATCGCTCGGAAAAGAGGTCTACTATTTCCCAACTTTTGATGATATAGAAAATTTTCTTTTGGAAAATTTAACTGACAAAGATGTGTTAATAACTATGGGTGCGGGAGATGTTGTAATTATAGGCGAAAAGCTGCTTGGTAAATAGTTGTCCACATTATCCACGTCTGTATGCTTTTTTATACATCAAAAAGTGTACTAAATTTAAACATAATTTTTTCTTGACATCCCTTTAAAAAGCCGTTTTTCACGATTCGGCTTTTTGATTTATTTGCGGGCAAAATATTATCCACTTATCCACATTGTCCACATTATAAGCACCGCGGCCTTTTGTCCTTTCCGGCCTGTTTGCAATATAAAAATCCTGTGCTATACTGTCATTCGCCGAGAAAAATAACCCCCATAATGATTGTTTTATTCCCGGCAAAAGAGAAATTCAACCGGAGTACAAACCAAAATGAGCAATTTTACTTTACAACAGGACGGCTTCACCAGTTATACCTGCGTTGCCAACTGCTTTATAGAAGAATATATGCCGAAGGCAGCCGGCGAGTTTGTAAAGATCTACATCTATCTTCTCAAATGCGTTGAAGAAAGCAAATCCGAGCTTTCAATCTCAAGGATTGCCGATGCCTTTGAAAACACCCAGAAGGATGTTATCCGTGCGCTCAAATATTGGGAAAGGAAAGGCCTTTTGGAGCTTTCTTTTGATGATAACATTTTGACTGCTCTCAAGATTTTGTCTCCTTCGGGTGCAAAATCCTCCGAAAGAAATGCTTCGGAAATTCCCGAGAAAGTGGTTGTTGATGCTTCGGGTCCCGTGCCTGCAAAAAAATCATACAGCGCAGAAGAGGGAAGAAGCCTGATGGAGCGTTCGGACATCGACCAGCTTATTTATGTTGTTCAAAAATATCTCGGAAAGACGCTTTCGGCTTCGGAGCTTAATACGATTTATTATATCACAGACAGCCTCAAGCTTCCGACGGATGTGGTTGACTATCTTTTTGAATACTGCGTTTCCAAAGGGAAGACAAGTATGCGTTATATAGAAAAAACCGCAATCGCATGGGCAGAAAAGGGCTTCAAAACAATAGCCGATGCAAAGGCTGAGAATACAGCTTATAATAAAACCGCTTCTTCTGTGATGAAGGCTTTCGGCTTAAACGACAGAAAGCCTGCCGCAAATGAGCTTGAATTCATTGAAAAATGGTCTTCCTACGGTTTTGATGCTTCCCTTATAAAGGAAGCCTGCACCCGCACAATAAACACTATTCACAAGCCAAGCTTTGATTATGCGGAGTCCATACTTGAAAAATGGAAAGAAAACGGTGTAAAAACAATGGAAGATGTGAGCGTGCTTGATGCCCTTCACGAACAAAGGTCCAAGGCCGCTCTTGAAAAGGAAAAAGAAAAAAAGACTGTAAGCAAAAACAAATTCCACAATTTTACGCAGCGTTCCGATGAAGTTTACCTGCAGCTGGAGAAAGTGATTTATGACTGATGATTGATTCACAGGCCTTCGATAATATTTTAAATTCATATAACGACAAAAGATTAAGGTCTGCACAAAATCTTCGGGAAAGGAAGGCCCAGATCTCGGCTGAAATTCCGGAGCTGAAAGAGATCGAAAATAAAATCTCATCTCTTTATGTGGCGCATGCCGCCGCTAAAATCAACAAGCAGCAAGACATTATGAGCGATTCGGAGCTGGAAGAAAAAATCAGAACTCTTACAGAAAAGAAAAAAATTCTGCTTGCTTCCAAAGGATATTCGGAGGCTGACCTTCTTCCTGTTTATGAATGCCCTCTTTGCAAAGACACGGGATATGTTGACGGCAAAATGTGCTCCTGCTTCAGGCAGAAACTTACAGAAGAGCTTTACAGTCAATCAAATATTAAATTCATTCTGCAGGAAGAAAATTTCAAAACCTTTCGCCTTGATTATTACTCCAATGAAATTCCGAAAGGCGAGACCAAAAGCCCCCGTTCGGCTGTAATGGCTTGCATCCGCAAATGCCTTGATTTTATAAAGAATTTTTCTTTCTCTGCCGACAATCTTTTGATTACCGGTGACACGGGATGCGGAAAAACCTTCCTTACAAACTGCATTGTGAAGGAATTTCTTGATAAAGACTACAGCGTCATTTATTTGTCTGCAATAAAATTTTTTGATTTGCTTTCGGAGGCGGCCTTTGAAAAAAGCCGTGATGAAAGAACATCTATAACAAACAGCATATACAACTGTGATTTGCTGGTGATTGATGATTTGGGCACGGAGCTTACAAATTCCTTTGTCTGCTCTGCCTTGTTTGACTGTGTGAACGAACGGCTTTTGCGAAAAAAACATACCATAATTTCGACAAACCTTTCAATTCCGCAGATAAAAGAAATATATTCGGAGCGCATTTCTTCGAGAATCTCAAAAGACTACACTGCCATAAGATTATTCGGCAATGATATACGCACTATGAAAACACTGGAGGAGCAAAATGCTAAGAGAAGAAATTGTAATTAACAGTATGCCTGTCGGTGCCTTGGGAATCATCCCTCTTAAAAGCTGCACAGCACTCGGCAATCGCGTTGACGCCTACATCACCGAATGGCGCAAAAACCGTGAAAGCGAGCACAAAGGTGACATCGCACTTTACGGCTATGAGCGAGATACCTACATCGTATCGGCGGACACCCCCCGCTTCGGGTCGGGCGAAGCCAAAGGTCTGGTTCGTGACTCGGTCCGCGGCATGGATATCTTCCTTATGGTTGATATCTGCAATCACAGCATCGAATATTCTCTTGCAGGATACAAAAATCACATGTCTCCGGACGACCATTTTCAGGATCTTAAAAGAGTTATTGCCGCAATCGGCGGAAAAGCAAGGCGTCTGACGGTTATCATGCCTTTCCTTTACGAAAGCCGCCAGCACAAAAGAGCCTCAAGAGAATCTCTCGACTGTGCTTTGGGGCTTATCGAACTTTATAACATGGGTGTAGACAATATCATCACATTTGACGCACACGACCCCCGTGTAATCAACGCCGCACCTTTAAGCGGCTTTGAAAATGTCAAGCCTTCATATCAGTTCCTTAAGTATCTTTGCATGCACGAAAAGGGACTGAAGTTTGATAAGGAACATCTCACAATCATAAGCCCCGATGAAGGCGCAATCGAAAGAGGCGTGTATTTTGCATCTGTTTTGGGCGTTGAAATGGGAACGTTCTACAAAAGGCGTGACTATTCCATTGTTGAAAACGGCATGAACCCGATTATTGCGCATGAATACTTGGGCCCCGAGCTTAATGGCAAGGATGTCATTGTTATCGACGATATGATTTCTTCGGGCGGAAGCATGCTTGACACATCACGTGCACTCAAGGCGCGCGGTGCAAACCGTGTAATTATCTTTTCGACTTTCGGGCTTTTCACAAACGGCTTTGAAAAGTTTGACAAAGCTTATGATGAGGGCGTATTTGACAAAGTGCTCACAACAAATCTCACATATCAGTCGCCCGAACTTTTAAGCAAGGAATATTACGTCAGTGTGGATATGTCAAAATACATTTCATATATTGTTGACTCGTTGAATCACGATGGCTCGATAAGCAGCCTGCTCGACCCTTCGCAGAAGATTCACGCCCTTGTTGCAAAATACGAGAAAGAAAATGCATAAATAAAAAACAGCTTTTATAATTTTTGCATTGAAATTATCCGTTCAGATTCAAAACATAAGTCCCGCGGAGTTTGAAATATTTTCCAAACCCTGCGGGGCTTTACTTTCTTAAATAAACACTCGCTTTTTAAACAGAATTCCCAGACACAAAGGATAAGATATTAGCGCATATTAAAAAGAAAACTGACACTTCAAATTTATTTAAGGAACCAGTCTTCCAAAATCCCGTACATCTCACGAACGCAATATGTCGGATAAAGCCACCATGCGGTTTTTGCAGGCGCAGGCTGTGCATTAAGCCCCACATCCTTTGCGATTTTCAGTGCCCTGTATTCGTGAAATTCATTGGTAACGACTGCAACATCCCTGTCCCAAACCGAGGGAGCCTGCGAATCAGTCATTTTCTTCATATCTATTATTTCTTTGGAATTTTTCAGATTTTCGTGAGTGTCTGTTGATGTATCCTCGCAGACTATACGCTTTGAATCAATTCCCTTGTCGGTAAGCCACTTGTACATCATCTGTGCTTCGGAAATAAGCTCGTCTTCGCCTTTTCCGCCGGAAAGAATGCACATGGAATCCGGATTATTTTCAAGATACTCATATGCTGTTTCAAGCCTTTCTTCAAGCATAAGGCTTGGCTTGTCGCCCTTCACACGGCACCCAAGCACGATGACATTAAGCCCGCTTGCGGCAGTCTTTCCCGATGCGCTTAAAATGCAGACCATCGAAGCGCACGCAAGTGCCAAAATTGCAGCCAGACAAATCCCAACAATTATCTCAATCACTTTTCCTGCGGTAAATTGCCAAAGATATGAAAGAAACCGATTCACATGCCCGAAGAAAATTCCATAAAGCAGAACTGCCGCAAAAACAGCCGCTCCCGTGACACTTCCGATATTGAATCTGCCCGAGGAAAATCCCGGAATCAGGAACCATATAACAAAAACTGCCCCTACGGCAATCAATATGATTTGCAGCATTTTATTTACCATAAATTATTATCACAGCACTGTGGTCGTTTTACTCCTTATCGTCTATAAGCCTAAGGTTTGTATTATTTCGTGTTTTTCTTTGGCTTCTTTCCGTGCACGGAGCCTCATTGAGCTCTAACGATATTTCGTGGTCTATGTAATCGTCCAGCTTGCTTTCGTTGATTTCTTCTCCTAAGTATTCTTCTATGTATCTTATCAATCCTGCTGCCATTGTTTTGTACATAAGCAGCCTGTAGCTTGAGTTTTCGTAGGCAGCAAGGATTCGCTCCTCAGCTTCTTTTCTGCTCCTGCTGCACCTGATAGCGAATGCGATTTCGTATCTTGTATCTTCTGCAAGATCGGTCATTTTGTTATCTTCGATTTCCATTCTTTCCCCCCTGCATTTCTTTCACATTCGAAGTTTTACACCGGCAAGCAATGTATCTGCCTTCAAATGCATTATCGAATACATTTCTCCCGCCATACAAAATCCGCAGTCATCGCAGATTCCAATGGTCCTCCCCGGACATTGCCTGTAGCGGATTCCGTCTGCTGCAATGAAATTGGATATCCAGCAATATTTTTTGAATCCGCGCTTTTTCATTATTTCCAAGCCCGAAATACTGTTTTCAATCGGATATCCCTTCTTTTTCATCTTTATGACTTTATCAATAACTTCTGCTCTTTCAGCAAGCGAAAGGCACAAATCCTCCGTTCCCGGGTATGGCGTGTGGAAATTAACGGCAATTGATTCAAAAGCCGGATTTTTCCTTACAAACTTTATTGTATCGCAAACTGAATCTTTATTAAACTTATTTATCGCAATATTTGCGCCAAGCCTTCTTCCGTTTGATGCATATGGTTTGATATTTTCCGTAAGCTTTGCAAATGCACCGCTGCCCCTGATTTCATCATGATATGCTCCGACTCCGTCAAGGCTTACCCAAATGAGGTCTGCATGCACCCAATCAATCGAACGCTGTGCATTTGTCGTTACGGTGACAGAGAAAAATCCGATTTTCTTTGCAAGCCTTATGATATCGTTGATATTCTTTTCCCCTTCCTTCCAAAGTGTGGGCTCGCCGCCTTCAAGGTCCAAAAATCTTGAGCCAAGCTTGTAAGCATATTCAAGCTCTTCTCTGATTTTTGCAAAGGATTTCTGAATCGTTCCCGCATGCCCCGCCTCAAAGCAATGCCTGCATTTTAGATTGCAGTAATCCGTGATGAAAAGAACCGTCTGCAGCGGCTTTTGCCTGTCAAGTATTATATTTTTAAATGCCCATATAGGAAGATATATATATTGTTTCAGATTCATCATTCCACACTCTTTTTTATGTCAAGCCCTGCTGCAGACTGCTGCAAGCACGGCTGCCAAGATACACAGCACGCAAAAGATTGTATCAATTTTTTGGGCAAGGTACCACCTGAGCATAAACCAATCGAGTCCCGCCTGCTTTATAAGCTCCCAGTTTCTGAAATTCCCGTACCATGCCCTTTTTTCTATTTTGCCAAAGGGGTCTTTTTTGAATTTGAGCATCGATGCAAAAAGTGCCACGCTCCACGGAAGTGCCGCAAACCCCAAAAGATACCACAAAGAAAACAGCTTCAATGCAGCACCGAGTGCAAGCAGCACAAACGGCACAAAGGTTATGAACCCGAGTGCGATATATTTGTTGTTCTCGCCGTGAACAAGCCATGCAAGCGTTTTTTTGCCTGCCTTCATGTCCGCCGCATAATCAAGCACCGAATGAACATAAAGAATGTTCACAACCAAAAGCCCCCAGCAAACCGCTATGAAGACATCTCCTGCGTGAAATTCCCCCGAACAGCCCAAACACATGCCTATTCCCAAAAGCGGTCCGAAAATTACACCGATTATCACTTCGCCAAATCCGTTATAGCTTAGCTTAAACGGCTTTGCAGAATAGAAAATCCCAAGCACAGCCGCTGTAACAAGCACAAGAAGAATGCTCCATCCCCTGATTATGAGCACAGGAAGTGCAAATAAGCAGGCAATAAAGCCGAATATGCAGGATGCAAAAAGCCACTGCCACGGATTTACCGTTCCGTCCTGAAGCGCAGGGCACTTCACTGTCCTTGCACGGATTCCTTCTCTTGCAAGCGCAGTTCTGTCGCCCTGTTCGGCATTCAGATAGTCAAAAAGGTCATCAAACAAATTCAGACTCAAGTGAGCAAAGCATGTTCCCAAAAAGCAAAGCAGGGCCAGATACCACTTAAAGTCTGAATATTTTGCAGCCAAAGATACAGCAACCAGGGCCGGCATCAGACTTTGCGGCAATGACACCGGTCGTGAATTAACAAACCAAAATCTTAGGCTTTTCATTATTTTGCAGCGTTGATTCTTTCTTCTATTCTGTCTTCTTTGTGAGCAAGCTCGTCATATCCGAAGTCATCGTCAAATTCCTTCGCATCATCAAAGTCGTCATATTCGATCTCGCCGAAGAACTTTCTGTACAGACACAGAAGTCCGTAGATAGCAAGAGCTCCTCCCACAAGGAGCACGCCCAATTTAACTGCTTTAACCAAAAAATCTTTCATTTTAACTGTAACCTCCTGCAAAATTTTGTTGCCGCCTGCCTTGCCGGAAAAGTGCATGGCAAGGGCAATGCAATCTGTTTCTTATTTCTCGTCCGGAAGCTCATCGAGTTCCGCAAGCGTGAACACCGGCCCATCCAAACAAACAAACTTACTTCCGATATTGCATCTTCCGCATTTTCCGATGCCGCACTTCATCCTCATTTCAAGTGTTGTGATGACATCTTCTTTTTTGAAGCCCATCTTTAAAAGACTCTGTGAACAGAATTTTATCATAATCGGCGGCCCGCATAAAACAACTTTTTTATTTTCCGGCTTAAATCCGACTTCTTCCACAAAAGCAGGAACAAAGCCCACATGTCCGTCCCAATCATCGCTTCCCGCATCTACTGTTGTGTATACACTTGTGTCTGCGGTTTTGGGCCAGTTTTCAAACAAATCGTCCTTGAAGCAAAGGTCTGCCTTCGAACGCGAGCCGTAGAGAATGTCCAAATGCCCGTAATCTTTGCGGTTTTCAATGCAGTATCTGATTAAAGACCTTACAGGTGCAAGTCCGATTCCGCCGCCGATGAACAAGATGTCCTTTCCTTTAAGGTCTTCAATCGGAAAATGGTTTCCATAAGGTCCTCTTATGCCGATTCTCTGACCGGGCTTCATCTCGTGGAATGCATCCGTGAGCATTCCCGTTCGCTTTATGGATGACTGAATGTAGTCTTCGCCCTGTGCCGTTATGGAAAACATTGCCTCTCCGACTCCCAAAAGAGAAATCATTGCAAGCTGACCGGGAAGCGGCGAAAAAGGCTTCTTTCCGTCAAGTGTCCTGATTGTGTATGTCTGAACATCAGGCGTTTCGTTAAACACTTCCGTCACTTCGCAAACCTTAGGAAGCAGCGGATTCTTTTCGCATGAACAGTCATGATTAACAGCCATTATTTCACCTCCCCGACTTTTTCTATGAATTCCGAGATATCAAGGTGCGCCGGGCACTTCGCAATACAGCGTCCGCAGCCCACACACAATGTCTTATTATATCTTTCGTTAAAGTAGCACAGCTTGTGCAGATATCTGTTGCGCAGGCGTTCCTTTTTTGTCGGACGAGGATTGTGTCCGCCCGCCATACGCGTATAATCCGAAAACATGCACGAATCCCAGCAGCGGTATTTCACGCCTTCTTCGGTATAATTTTCGCTGTCGATATCAAAGCAGTAACAAGTCGGACAGACATATGTGCAGGTTCCGCAGCCTATGCAGCCTTTTGTGACCTCATCCCAAATGGGATGTTCAAACATCTTGCCAAGCTTCTTGTCCAAATCCTTGATTTTCTTGATCTTAAGCGAACATTCTGCCGATTTTCCCGCTTTTCCGCCATCTGCCAAAACAGCCTTGGCTTTTTCAAGCAGCTCTTTTCCCTTGTCGGTCTGTGCTTCAAGCACATAATTTTCGCCGTCTTCGTCAATGTTCATCATCACATCAGCCGCCTTTGCACTGCCCGGGTCAATTCCCATCGAATCACAAAAGCAGCTTTCTCTTGCCTTCATGCAGCCTATTGCAATTATATAAACATTGTCTCGGCGTTTTGCATAATATGAATCTACATACGTTTTCGTAAGAAACGCGTCGTCCATAAGTTCAATGCTTCGCACATCGCAAGGCCTTATGCCGAACAATATCTTCTTTTCATCTTCTGGAAGAAGCTCCGTAATCTCGGAATCTGCTCCTCTTGTGTATTTGTAGAGTTTCTCGCAGTTCGGGAACAAAAGATCCTTCGGCGGCTTTA
>CAVHKC010000015.1:3312-14579 GCA_963636455.1 Ruthenibacterium lactatiformans | reverse complement strand
GACATTAGACGGCGTCACGGTGGACGGCGATAATATTGTCGGAACTTGTGCAATGTTTAAAGTTAAAAGCGGCGGCACACTGATTATTAAAGATTCCATTATTAAAAACTGCAGAACAAGCGGAGAAAATGGCGGCGCAATTTACAACAGCGGCACGGTTAGAATCGAAAGCGGCACATTCACCAACAATGAAGCAATAAATGCAAATGACAGCGGAGGTGCCGGCGGTTTTATCTACAACACCGGAAGCGGTGCAGCAGTTTACATGACAGGAGGCAACATAAGCGGTAACTTTGCCCTGAAGGGAGGCGGCGTGTATAACGCCAACGGAGCAGCATTTTACCTGTCTGACACCGCAGCCATTACGGGCAATACTGCCACCTGCACACGTTATAACGGTTATGGCGGAGGCGGCGTATACAACTTCTATGCCAATTTCTATATGACAGGCGGTACGATTTCCGGAAACAGCGCCGACACAGCACAATATGGCGGCGGCGGTATATTTATCGAAAACGGCAGTTTCACAATGTCAGAAGGTACTATTACAAGAAACTCTGCCAATCAGGGCGGCGGTGTTTGTATTTACAACGGCAGCGCTGTATTTACAATGACCGGCGGCAGCATTACCAAAAACAGCTCTAAAGAGTATGGCGGCGGTGTGCGCAACGTAAGCGGCACTTTTGAGATGTCAGGCGGCAGTATAACGGAAAATACCAGCGGCTCAAGCGGCGGCGGTGTGTATAACTTTGCAAATGTAACAATGTACGGCTCGCCAATCATAAGCGGTAATGTCCGGGGTGGCTCAATTGACGAAGAAGGCACTCTTACAGGCGGCACGGCAAGTAATCTTTATATGGGTGCAGGTAAAATAACAATTCCGAATGCCAGCAGTATGGATGAGACTGCCAAGGTATATATAAAAGCCGAGGAGGGAAAAACAGTTATTACCGGCACAACAGATACCACAGGATTTGATTGCGACACGGAAGGTATGGGGCTTGTGGATAACGGCTCAAACGGGCTGATGATTGCGGAAGTGCACAGCCACAAGGTTTGCTGCGACAGCGCTTGTTCGGATGAAAGCCACAGCGACATAAAATGGGAGCCGTGGACAAGCAATAACAGCCTCCCAGATAAGGAAGGAAATTACTATCTGAAAAAAGATGTGACGCTCGATGCTCAGTGGGATGTCAGCACAACCAATATAAAGCTTTGCCTGAACGGAAAGAGCATAACAGGCAAGGATGGCGAAAATGTTATTTATGTTAACGAGGGCAGAACACTTACCATCACCGACTGCAAAGGAAGCGGCACAATCACACACAACGAAGGCGAGACAGGCAGGGGTATTTTAAATCGAGGAACCTTGAATTTCTGGAACGGGTCTGTCACGGGCAACCGCATCACAGGACAGGGAAGCGATGACATGGGTGCCGGTATCTACAACGGAAAAGGCATGGAAACTACGTTCAATATGTACGGCGGTTCCATCACCGATAACCAGGGCAGTGTATACGGAGGCGGCGTATATAATGAAAAGAACTGGAATATGACAGGCGGAAGCATTGCGAATAACAGCGTAAAGGCATTCGGTGCAGGCGTTCAGAATAACGGCACATTCACAATGACAGGCGGAAGCATCACAGGCAACTTTCTTACAGGCACTGTGGATTATTACACAGGTGGCGGAGTAAATATTGTTGCCGGCGCGCTGAATGTCTCTGGCAATGCAAAAATCACAGGCAACACAAAAAACGGTGCTGCAAACAATGTTGCAATATCAGGCGGAAGCCTTACATCCACAGGGCTCAGCGCAGATGCAAACGTTGGAATAACAGGTTCTGAAGGCCAGAGCGTTGTTGCAGGAACTTCAGATACCACAGGCTTTGCAAGCGATAATCAGGCACTTGAGATTATTCCGGTCGGTGAAACATTAAAGCTTTCAAACTTCCATAAGCACAAAATTTGCGGAACAGATGACTGCACAGAACACGAAGAGCTTACATGGAAAGCAATTTCAAGCCTTGACCAAATCACAGGAGACGGAAACTATTATCTTACAGGAAATGTCACGCTTAACGAAAGCTGGACATGCAGCTACAAGGTCAGCCTTTGCCTGAACGGGCACACCATTACCCAAAATGCAGAAGGACATGTCATCATGACTGCATATGAGGCAAGCCTCGACATTACAGACTGCCAGGAAACGGTCGGCAAGATTACTCATGCTGATAATGTAAAAGGTGTCGGCGTCTGCAGCGAGGGCACATTAACTCTTTGGAACGGCTCTGTTGAGGGCAATACTAATGACGGAAACGGCGGCGGAGTGTACATTAACGAAGGCAGCACATTCAATATATACGGAGGAAGTATCAAAGGAAACTTTGCAGCGTCAGGCGGTGGAGTGTACATTGACCAAAAAAGCACAGTAAATATGACAGGCGGCATAATTACAGGCAACAATGCCACAGGAAACGGCGGCGGCGTGTATCATTATACCGGTAAATTTAATATGACAGGCGGCAGCATTACGGGAAACAATGCAGCTGGAATCGGCGGCGGTGTATATAACGAAGCCACGCTTAATATGTCCGGCTCGCCGATTGTAAGCGGAAATAAAAAGGGTGCATCATTTGAAGCAGACGGTACACTCACAGGCGGCACAGACAGCAATGTGCATATTGCAGTAGTTTCAATCGCAGGCAGCTGGGGGGCCTACGGAGCCACATTTAATTATCCCATTAAAGTTGTGGGAGAAATGAGTGCTTCTGCGAATGTCGGCATTTCGGGAAATCCCAATCAGACGGTTGTGGAAGGAACAACCGATACCACAGGCTTTAGCTGCGACAATACGGACTATGAGCTGAAAGAAACAACAGATAACAGTCTCATTCTTTCAGAAAAAACCGTCACAATCACAGGTGTGAGATTGCTGGATTATTATGGCGGCTCGGAAATGATAAAGGAAACCAAGGTTTATGATGGCAAAAGCGTAGTATGTGACAGTGCAGGTATAGACTGGACACCGGATGTGTCGAATGTGACGATTGTCTTCAAATGGCAGAAACAAGACGGTGAAAACTACAGCGATATAGAAGGAAACACCGCACCTAAGGATGTGGGAAGCTACAGGCTTCATGTCGAAGCTGTGCGCGGAAGCTCGGTTTTGGGCGAACAGGATCTTCCGTTTACCATAAGCCAAAGGACTTTGAATGTCATTGCCGCAGTGCAGGAAAAAGATTATGACGGAAACGACGATGCTGATGTGACGATTGCATTTACCAATGTGGCGACGGGCGATAATGTTATACCTGACACAGCAAATATGAATGCTTTATTTGAAAGTCCGGATGCGGGTGAAAATAAAACCGTCACCGTTACAGACCTTGCACTTAAAGGTGAGGACGCCGATAATTATAAGCTTCCCGAAGCCATAACAGGCACAGGAAAGATAAATGCGGCAGACGGAAGTGCTACGGTTGATATTGAAGACTGGACATATGGAGATGAAGCAAACAGCCCTGCTGCGCAAAGCAGCACAAACGGCGGCACAGCTGTTATCGAGTACAAGTTGGCAAGCGAGGCGGATTCAGCCTACAAAGAAGATGTGCCGACAAATGCGGGTACATACACAGTAAGGGCAACATTTGCCGCAACGAATAACTACAAAGCGGTCACTGCAGAAAAGAACTTCACGATTTCCAAACGGACACTTAACATAAAGGGTGCAAGTGTCGAGCCAAAGACTTATGACGAAAGCACAGATGCCAAGGTTACAGAAGTAACATTTGAAGGCTTGCAAAACGGCGAAACGCTGGCTTTGAATACGGACTACACGGTGTCAGACGCAGCATATAACAGTGCTGATGCAGACAAGGCATCCAAAGTGACATTTACCGTGACATTAAGCGGCACGGGTGTGGCTAAGAACTACAGCCTGGCAGATTCAAGTGCAGAAGTGGAAGCAAGTATAGGCAAGGCAGCAATTGCAGACTATGAAACTAATACCGTCGGAAAACGAGGGAAACAGAATTCTTATGAGATACCCGAGGATTGGATTGTACCGGGCGGCAGTGTGAGCATTGCGGGCACAGGCGGCGACACAGCCATCTTTGATTCAAATCCGACATATGAAAACAATTCTTTGAACTACACGCTTGCGAAAACTGCAACCGAAGAGCAAAGCGGCACAGTCACGCTTACGGTTACGAGCGCAAACTTCAGCGACTATGACATTGTTGTTAAAATCAGCGTGGCAGCAAAGGAAGAGGCAATTATCAATGTTACTGGAGGAACTTGTACCTATGACGGCACAGCCAAGGCACCTGAAGATATCAGCGTAAGCGGAAATAAAGTGCCTGTAAGCGAACTTGAAAAGCATTATGTGGGAACAGGAACAACGGAATATGACAGCACCGATGCACCAAAGAACGCCGGAAGCTACACCGTGACCGTAAGCGTTTCCGAGAATAATTTGAAATATTACGGCAGTGCAGTTTGTGCGTTCACAATCAGCCCCAAGGAGCTTAACATGACGGCTTCGGCAAAGGATAAGACATATGATGGCGGAACAAGTGTGGTTGTGGATGCTGCGTTGGTTTCTTCTGACGTAGCAGGCACAGATGAAGTTAGCCTTGTTAAAGACGGTGTGAGTGCGGCATTTAAAGATAAAACCGCAGGGAAGAATAAAGAAGTTATCCTCACAGGAAAGTACACGATTGAAGGCGAAGCAGCAGGCAACTACACACTGATTCAGCCTGAAAATCCTACAGCAAATATTGATGAAAAGCCGCTTACTGTGGATGTTACGGTTTCAGATAAGTACTATGACGGCATGGATACGGCTGCTTTCAGCAAAATGCCGGCTCTGGTCGGAGTTTGTGAAAATGATGATGTGACGCTTTCAAATGGCAAGCCAAGCTTCAGCAAGTTTACAGTGGGCGAAAATATCCCAATAAACTTCACCGAGTTCATGCTTGAAGGAAAGGATATGAAAAACTACAGCCTGACTCAGCCAAACGGCATTACAGCAAACATCAATCCATATGATGCAAGCGGTGCAGAGTATATCGCAGGAACAAGTGACTGGACAAATCAGGATTTTGTTGTGACAGCAGCAAACGGATGGAAGCTTTCTTATAACGACACAAAGGACGGCGAATGGGTTGACAGCCTGACTTGTACCGATGAAACAGGAAACGGAAGTCTGACATTCTATGTAAGAAATACGGAAAGCGGCATAATCTCAACTGCCATAACGAAAAATTACAAAATAGACAAGACTGCCCCTGTGATAAGCGGTGCCGAAAATGGCAAAACATACTGTGCTCCTGTGACCCTTACGATCACGGATGAAAATCTGGAAAGCGTGACATTAAACGGAAAGATTGTTGAGCTTACGGACGGAAAGCTGACGGTTAATCCGATATCAAAGACCGAAGAAAAAACGGATGATGAGCCCATGCTTTTCAGCACAGAAAATGCTTCAGAAAACGGTGAGCAGACCGTTGTTGCAACTGACAAAGCAGGAAACGAAACGACTATCACACTGACCGTGAACGACGGACATACCTGGGGCAAGTGGACATCGAACGGCGACGGCACGCACAGCCGAACATGCAAGGTCGATGCCGAGCATATCCAGAGGGAAGACTGCCATGGCGGCAAGGCAACTTGTGTGGAAAAAGCAGTATGTGACGACTGCAAGACGGCTTACGGCGAGATTGACCCTAATAACCATGCAGGCTTGAAGCACGTTGAAGCCAAGACTGCAACAAAAGATGCCGAGGGCAATATCGAATATTGGTACTGCGAGGACTGCGGAAAATATTATAAGGATGCAGAAGCAAGCAAAGAGATTTCAAAGGCCGACACTGTGACAGCTAAGGTCAAAGAAAAAGACAAAGACAAAGGCAAAGAGGAAAACAAGGAAAAAATTAACGACAAAGTGCCATATACGGGTGATGAAAACAGCATGGCACTCTGGCTTGCAATCATGATTGCAGGCGGTGCAGGAGCTTTTGCTTCGACTGTGATCAGAAGAAAGAAGTACAACAAATAGCACAAACAAAAGGCGGCTTTGGAAACCAAGCCGCCTTTAATATTATCTCGGAGCATTATCCGTTTGCAGCACAAAAATTTCTTTTATAAACAAGCACGCTGTGTTAAAATGAAATCAGCCGAAGGAGACATTCTTCTTCGAAATAAAAGTGAAAAGGAGAGATGAATATGAAATATATCATCACAGGCAGAAATGTCGACGTTACCGAAAGTCTTAAGGCGGCTGTTCATGAAAAAATAGGCAAGCTGGAGAGATACTTTTCACAAGACACGGAAGCGCAGGTAACACTGAGCGTCGAAAAAAACAGACACAAAATCGAAGTTACCATACCGGTAAAAGGAGGTATCATCAGAGCAGAGCAGGTAAGTTCCGACATGTATGTTTCGATCGACCTTGTAGAAGAAAATATCGAAAATCAGCTTAAGAAATATAAAAGCAAGATACTTGACCGTTATCAGTCCGGAAAACACTTCACGAAGGAATATATCGAGCAGGAAGTGGAAGATGAAAACGAGATAAAGATTGTCAAGGTGAAAAGGTTTGATTTCAAGCCAATGGATCCGGAAGAGGCATGCATGCAGATGGAACTTTTGGGCCACAATTTCTTTGTTTTCAAAAATGCCGAAACAAATGAAACAAATGTTGTTTATAAGCGTAAAAACGACACTTATGGCATAATAGAACCCGAATATTGATGTTTCAAAAGAATTCCTGCAAGTAAAGGATAAGAAAGTTAAAAAAAGAATTTTGATTCGCAAGGTCACAAAAATGTGAAATAAAAGCGAAAGAAGTCGGCGCCTGTGTTTACACGGCGCCGATTATTTGGTAGAATATCAATTCGTAATATTCAAGAACAGATTTACTTTTCAATAGCCCGACGGTTTGCGGCGGATGAACATAAACCGTGACGGAGTCGGGGTTTTAAGAAATTGAAAGGTGTATGAGGGTTTGTCCTGAGATAATCATAAATCCAGACAAAACCGCTTAAGCAAATTTAAATACAATAAAGAATATCAGGAGAGAAACATGGGTTTGGCAGACAAGCTGTTCGGACACAACAGCGCAAGAGAAATAAAAAAGATTCAGCCGAAGGTTAATGCAATCTTGGCTTTAAAGCCCAAGATGGAGGAGCTTACCGACGAGCAGATGAAAGAAAAAACACAGGAGTTCAAGGAAAGGCTTCAAAAAGGAGAAACGCTTGACGACATTTTGGTTGAAGCGTTTGCACTCGTAAGAGAAGCCGCAAGAAGGGTGTTAGGCACCGAGCATTATCCGGTTCAGCTTATCGGCGGCATTGTCCTTCATCAGGGAAGAATTGCCGAGATGAAAACAGGTGAAGGAAAAACGCAGACCTGCCTTCTTCCCGCATATCTGAACGCACTTGAAGGCAAAGGCGTGCATATTGTTACCGTAAACGATTATCTGGCAAAGCGTGATGCCGAGTGGATGGGTCAGGTTCACAGATTTTTGGGGCTTACCGTGGGCGTTGTATTAAACTCCATGGAGGGCGATGAAAGGCGTGAAGCATATAACTGTGACATCACATATATAACCAACAACGAATTGGGATTTGATTACCTTCGTGACAACATGGTTGTAAGAAAGGAAAGCCTTGTTCAAAGGGAACTTCACTATGCAATCGTCGACGAGGTCGACTCGATCCTTATAGACGAGGCAAGAACGCCTTTGATAATCAGCGGACAGTCTTCAAAATCCACAAAACTGTACGAGCTTTGCGACATCCTTGCAAAGCAGCTGCAGAAAGGTGAGGCTACGGAGCTTTCCAAGATGGACTTAATCATGGGAGGAAGCATTGAAGAAACGGGCGATTTCATCGTCAACGAAAAGGACAAGGTTGTAAACCTTACGGCGGAAGGTGTTTCCAAGGTCGAAAAATTCTTCCGTATCGAAAACCTTGCAGACCCGGAGAATCTGGATATTCAGCATAATATAATTCTTGCACTTCGTGCGCACAACCTTATGCACCGGGATCAGGATTATGTTGTGAAGGACGATGAAGTGCTTATCGTTGATGAATTCACGGGCCGTATTATGCCGGGCCGCCGTTATTCTGACGGACTTCATCAGGCGATCGAGGCAAAAGAGCATGTCAAAGTTAAAAGAGAAAGCAAGACTCTTGCAACAATAACATTCCAGAACTTTTTCAATAAATACTACAAGAAAGCCGGCATGACAGGTACAGCCGTGACGGAAGAACAGGAATTTGAAAACATCTACGGAATGGATGTTGTGGAAATTCCCACAAATGTTCCCGTAAAGCGTGTGGATGCAAATGATGCGGTTTATAAAACAAAAAAAGAAAAATACAAGGCGATAATCGACACGATCATCGAGTCGCATGAAAAAGGTCAGCCGGTGCTTGTCGGCACGATTACTATCGACACTTCGGAGCTGCTTTCAGGAATGCTTTCCAAAAGGGGCATAAAGCATAATGTTTTGAATGCAAAATTCCATGAGCAGGAAGCCGAGATAGTTGCAGAAGCAGGAAAGCACGGAGCGGTTACCATAGCAACCAACATGGCAGGCCGTGGTACGGATATTAAGCTTGATGACGAGGCAAAGGCTGCGGGTGGTTTAAGAATCATCGGCACCGAAAGGCACGAATCACGCCGTATCGACAATCAGTTAAGAGGCCGTTCCGGTCGTCAGGGAGACCCGGGAGAATCAAGGTTCTACATCTCTTTGGAAGATGATGTCATGAGGCTTTTCGGAAGCGACAGGCTCATGGGAATCTTCAATACACTCGGTGTTGAAGAGGGCGAAGAAATTCATCATAAAATGCTTTCCGATGCAATCGAAAAAGCACAGCAAAAAATCGAAAATAACAACTTCGGCATAAGAAAGAATCTGCTTGAATATGATGAAGTCATGAACGAGCAAAGAGAAATCATATATGCCGAGCGAAGAAGGGTTTTGGACGGCGAAAGCATGAGAGAATCAATCCTCGATATGCTTGAAGAGGTTGTGAAGAATGTTGTCGACAGAACAATAGCGGATGACCAAAAACCGGCAGATTGGGATATGCTTTCGTTTAATGAAGTTTATATGCCGATTTTCCCTGTCGAAAATCCGATTTTCCTTACAGATGAACAAAAGGAAAATTATACAAAAGAAAAATTCAAGGAAGATTTGATACAAAAGGGCAGAGAACTTTACGAAGCAAAGGCTGCGGAATTCCCTGTTCCCGAGCATTTTGCGGAAGCCGAGCGTGTTATACTTTTGAAGGTTATCGATCGCCACTGGATGAATCATATCGATGATATGGATCAGCTGCGTCAGGGCATCGGACTTCAGGCGTTTGCACAAAGGGACCCCGTGGTTGAATACAAGATGCAGGGCTTCAATATGTTTGATGAAATGATTGCCGGAATCAGGGAAGATACCGTTAAGATCATGCTTCATATCAGAATTGAGGAGAAAGTGGAAAGAGAACAGGTTGCTCAGCCGATGTCCACGAACAAGGACGACACAGCAGTCAAGGCACCCAAGAAAAGGGCGGATGACAAGGTATATCCGAACGATCCGTGCCCTTGCGGAAGCGGCAAAAAATACAAGCACTGCTGCGGACGCAAAGCATAGTTTCAATATCATCGAAAGGTAAAACATAAATGGTCTTACTGGATCAATACAAATATGAGCTCGGTCAATATGATGCGCCGATGAAGGATATGGAAAAATCCCTTGCACGTGCGGACAAAGAAGCTTCAATAAAAGAAATAGAAGGCAAGATGAACGAGCCCGGCTTTTGGGATGACGGCGCAAAAAGCGGTGCAATGATGAAGGATTTGAAGGCACTTAAGGGTGCGCTTTCAGATTTTGACAAGCTTAAGAATGCGTATGATGATTTGGGCGTGCTCATAGATATGGCGCAGGAAGAAGATGACGAAGAGCTTGCCGCAGAGGTTGCCGACGAACTTGCAAAATTCAAAAAGCAGTTTGAAGAATACAAGATTTCGACATTGCTTTCCGGCGAGTTTGACCATATGGATGCCATACTTACGCTTCATGCAGGCGCAGGCGGGACCGAAAGCTGCGACTGGGCACAGATGCTTTTCAGAATGTACTGCAGATGGGCTGAAAGACACGGATTTTCCTATGAGGTGCTTGACTCCTTAGACGGCGAAGAAGCGGGGCTTAAGTCGGTTACAATCCAGATAACGGGTCAGAATGCATACGGATATTTGAAATCCGAAAGAGGTGTTCACAGGCTTGTGAGGATATCGCCTTTCAATGCGGCAGGCAAAAGGCAGACTTCGTTTGTAAGCTGTGACGTTATGCCTGATATCGAAGAAAATATCGATATCGATATTGCAGATGACGACATAAGAATAGACACATACAGAAGCTCGGGCGCAGGCGGCCAGCATATAAACAAAACATCGTCCGCAATCAGAATAACACATATCCCGACAGGAATCGTTGTTCAGTGCCAAAACGAGCGAAGCCAGAAACAAAACAAAGACAAAGCCATGCAGATGTTAAAATCAAAGCTTTATCTTTTGAAGCAGGAAGAAAACGCAAAGAACCTTGCGGAAATCAGGGGAGATGTCACCGAAATCGGATGGGGAAATCAAATCCGTTCTTACGTGCTTCAGCCGTATACTATGGTAAAAGACCACAGAACAAACTGCGAAATCGGAAATGTGGGCGCCGTTCTTGACGGGGATATAGATGAATTTATCAATGAATATCTGATGTCATTGAACAAATAAGAAATTTTATTGTTGTAACTTTGCCTGAGATATTTTGCAATATGACTTGGGTTGATTTTAAAATCTGAAATTGAAAGGAATAAAATATGATTAATGTAGCAGTTTTAGGATACGGAACAATCGGCTCGGGCGTGGTCGAAGCCTTGGATATAAACAAGGATGTCGTAAAACGCAATGCAGGTCAGGATGTTTGTGTTAAATATATTTTGGCAAAGAACGATCTTCCCGAAGGGACAAACAAAAATCTCCTTGCAAAGGACATAGAAACGATCGTAAACGATCCGGAAGTTGATATTGTTGCAGAAGCAATAGGTGGTGTGGATGTTCCTTATGAGTATGTGAAAAAAGCACTGCTTGCGGGAAAAAATGTCTGCACGTCAAACAAGGCGCTTGTTGCGGCACATGGCCCCGAGCTTATCAAGCTTGCGGCAGAAAAAAATGTAAACTTCCTGTTTGAAGCTTCCGTAGGC
>CAVHKC010000015.1:2186-3302 GCA_963636455.1 Ruthenibacterium lactatiformans | reverse complement strand
CCCATAATCAGGCCGATTTTGAGAAGCCTTACCGTTGATAATATTTATGAAATCACGGGAATTTTAAACGGAACAACAAATTATATTCTCACAAAAATGTATGAAGAAGGCTGCGGATATGAAGAAACGCTTGCCGAAGCACAAAGATTGGGATATGCCGAAAGAGACCCGAGCGCAGATGTGGACGGTTTTGATGCGGCAAGAAAAATTGCGATTCTTTCAAGTCTTATCTACGGGAAAAATGTAAACTTCGAAGAGTTGCCCGTTATAGGAATAAGGAATATTTCGTCTGCAGATATGGCTTATGCAAAATTCCTCGGAAGAAAAATCAAGCTTTTGGGAATCACTTATAAGATAGGCGATGAGATCTTTTCAGAGGTTGCACCGCATATGATTGACAAGACAAATGTTTTGTATAATGTCGACGGCGTTATGAACGGAATTGCCGTCAAGGGAAATCTCCTGGGAGATACGATGTTTTACGGCGCAGGTGCGGGAAAGCTTCCCACGGCTTCGGCTGTTGTTTCGGATATCATCGATGAAGCAAAGCACCTTAACAAGCATATTCCAATCAACTGGGATGCACAGCCTGTTAAATTTGCCGAAAGAGGAAAGCACAAGAGCCGTTTCTTTGTTCGTGCAGACAAGGACTGCATGGATTTGAAGAATCTTTTTGAAATAGAACAACTCATCACGCTGCCCGAATATCCTGATGAATATGCCGTTGTGACAGAAGAAATGACCTTTGATGATTTTTATGGCAAGATTGAGGGAAATGAATATATCAAGTCGGTAATTCAATTAAGATAAAAGAGGGCTTTTTAAGATAAAAAGACATGTGAAGCCGCACATTTTGAAACATGATATAAACGGGAACATCGGACTTTGAGTAATAGGAGGGTGTTTCCTATATAAATAAAAAAGAAGAGAAATTTTATTATGAAGTATGTTGTTATTTTGGGTGACGGCATGGCCGATCTTCCCATTGATGAACTTGGAGGAAAGACTCCCATTGAAGCGGCAAAAACGCCGAAAATCGATGAAATTTCAAAGAAGAGCGAGCTTGGGCTTGCAGCAACAATCCCTGACGGAATGAAGCCCGGAAGCGATACGGCA
>CAVHKC010000015.1:0-2176 GCA_963636455.1 Ruthenibacterium lactatiformans | reverse complement strand
GTTTTGGGCTATAATCCCGAAATTTATTATTCCGGAAGATCACCGCTTGAGGCACTTAGCATCGGCGTGGATATGAAGGATACAGACATTGCGCTCAGAGTCAATTTTGTGACTGTGACGGAAGATGAACCGTTTGAAGAAAAGGTGATTACAGACCACTCTTCCGGCGAAATTTCGAACGAGGAAGCAAAGGAACTCCTTGAGGCAATAAAGAAGGAAATGGACTGCGATGAATTCAAATTCTATTTCGGAACAAGCTACAGGCATTGCTGCATCTGGGATAAGGGGACTGTAATAGACCTTGCACAGCCTCACGACCATCTTGATGAAAAAATCGGGCCATATATTCCAAGCGAAAAGAAATTTGCCGACATGATGAGGAGAAGCTATGAGATTTTGAATCATCACAAGATTAACGAAGAAAGAAGAAAGAAAGGCAAGAACCCGGCAAACTGCCTGTGGTTTTGGGGTGCCGGAACAAGGCCTTCACTTGATGATTTCAAAGAAAAAACAGGAAAAACCGGCGCAATGATTTCGGCGGTTGATCTTCTTAAAGGAATTGCAATAGGCGCAAATATGAAGGTTATCACGGTCGAAGGCGCAAACGGACAGCTTGACACAAATTACGAAGGAAAGGCACAGGCGGCTTTGGATGCACTGCTTAAGGATAATTTGGATTTCGTCTATGTGCATATTGAGGCACCCGATGAGATGGGTCATCAGGGAAGCATCGAAAGAAAGATCAAGGCAATCGAATATCTTGACAGCCGTCTGATAAAAATAGTTTTTGACGCTCTTAAAGAATCAGGCGAAGATTTCAGAATGCTGATAACGCCTGATCATCCCACGCCGATTGCGGTGAGAACACACACAAGCAAGCCGGTTCCTTATCTTTTGTATGACAGCACAAATGAAAAGGAACAGGAATTTGATTATTCTGAAAGAAATGCAGAAAAAACCGGAATATTCATCAAACCCGGTTATAAATTAATGGCACGTTTTCTTCAGGAAGAAGAATAAACGGCAATAGGAGATAATATGCTGATTGTAAAAAAATTCGGAGGAACTTCGGTTGCGAACAAAGAAAGAATTTTCAATGTCGCAAGGCGTTGTGTTGAAGAGTACAAAAAGGGAAATGATGTGATTGTCGTGCTTTCCGCAATGGGTGACACGACAGACGACCTTTTGGAACTTGCGGCACAGATTACGGACAAACCTCCCAAAAGAGAACTGGATATGCTTCTTTCAACAGGAGAGCAGATTTCCGTCGCACTTGCGGCAATGGCTGTCGAGTCGCTCGGAGTTCCGGCAGTGAGCCTTAATGCTTTTCAGGTTGCAATGCGCACGACATCAAGGCATTCAAACGCCCGCCTCAAGAAGATTGACAAGGAACGTATCAAGGTAGAACTTGCAAACAAGAAAATCGTTTTTGTTACGGGATTTCAGGGCGTGAACAAATACGATGACATCACGACATTGGGAAGAGGAGGTTCTGATACCACGGCGGTTGCAATAGCTGCGGCTTTAAATGCCGATGCCTGCGAGATATATACTGATGTGGACGGCGTATATACGGCAGATCCGAGAATTATCCCCAATGCAAAGAAACTTGATGAAATAACATATGATGAAATGTTAGACCTTGCAACGCTGGGCGCACAGGTTCTTCATAACCGCTCGGTGGGTCTTGCAAAAAAATACGATGTTCCGCTTGTGGTGCGTTCAAGCCTTACGGACGCCGAAGGAACAGTAGTGAAGGGAGAAAACAAAGTGGAAAAAAGATTAATCAGCGGAGTGGCTGTTGACAATAACCCTGCAAGAATAGCGCTTATGGGCGTGCCGGACGAGCCCGGTATTGCTTTCAAAATTTTCAATATTCTTGCAAATGACGGAATCAGCGTGGATATTATTCTCCAGTCGGTAGGCCGTGACGGCACAAAGGATATTTCCTTTACCGTGGATGAAAACAATCTTCAGGAGGCTCTTAAGGTTCTGGAAGAAAATAGCAAAAAGCTTCCCACGGACCATATCGAAACGGAAGAGCATATCGCAAAGGTTTCCGTTGTCGGTGCGGGAATGATGACAGACCCCGGCGTTGCCGCAAAGATGTTCGGAGCTCTTTATGACAATTCAATCAACATAAAAATGATTTCGACATCGGAAAACAGAATCACCG
>CAVHKC010000014.1:4844-14689 GCA_963636455.1 Ruthenibacterium lactatiformans | reverse complement strand
TTATAAATCAAACGCTTGAAGATATAGAAATTATATGCATGGATGACGGCTCAAAGGATTCCACGGGCGAAATTCTGGATGAATATGCAGCAAAAGACAAAAGGATAAAGGTCATACACAAGCCCAATTCGGGGTACGGCCACAGCATGAATGTTGGGCTGGACAATGCAACAGGCGAGTATATCGGAATCATAGAAACCGATGACTGGGCAGACAAAGATATGTTTGAAAAGCTTTATACGCTTGCAAAAAGGTGCGACCTTGATGTTGTCAAATCCAATTATTACACATATGTTTCACAGCCCGAGCCAAAGAGCACATATTTGGAAGTTTTAAAGCCATTTGATTTGTATGACTGTGTGTTTGACCCTTCTGAAAATCAGGAGGTTTTCAGGGTTAGGGCATGCATCTGGTCCGGAATTTACAAAAGGCAGATGCTTTTGGAAAACAATGTGCGCTTCACAGAAACCCCCGGAGCTTCCTATCAGGACACGGGATTTGCATTCAAAGTCTGGGCAAGCGCAAAGAGGGCATGCCTGGTAAGGGATGCATATCTTCACTATCGTACGGATAATGCGAATTCGTCTGTCAAGTCGGCGGCAAAGGTTTATTGTTTGTGCAACGAATATGATTCGATTCAGAAATTTTTGGATGAGCGTCCCGAAAAAAAAGAAAAATTGGAAGCTCTCATGCTGTCGCTTAAATACGAGCACTACCGCTGGAACCTTGAAAGGCTTTCACTTGAATTCAAACCCGAGTTTTTAATGCGGATAAATAAGGAATTTAAAGACGCAAAAGAGAAGGGCCTTTTGAAGAAAGTTTACTTTTCCGATTACACATGGGACCGCATGAATATGATAATCGATGACCCTTATTCGTTTTATCATGATATTTATCTGCCGGAATATGAAGAGCGGACGACCGGTATAAAAAAATCGGATAATAATATGCAAGATGCAAGCCGCCTTGCAACGAAGGAAGAGAAGTCTTTGCTTGAAAAGCATTCGGAAGAGCAAGAAACTCCCAAAGAATATGATGTGAAGGTTTCTGTTGTTATTGCGATATACAACTCACAGGAGTTTTTGAGAGAATGTTTGGACAGTGTTCTTGCTCAGACCTTAAAGGACATAGAAATAATATGCGTTGACGACGGTTCGACGGATGAATCGCCCAAGATACTTGAAGAATATGCGGCAAAAGATTCGCGGGTTGTTATTTTGCATCAGGAAAATCAAGGCGCGGGTGCTGCAAGGAACAACGGACTTTCAAAAGCAAAGGGCGAATATCTTTCATTTTTGGATGCGGATGATATATTTGAACCGGACATGCTTATGTGCGCTTATGAAAAGGCACATGCGAAAAATGCCGATGTGTGCGTTTTCAACGCCGACCTTTTCGACCATTCGACAAAGAAGCACAAGCCATGCACATGGGCATTCAGAAAACAATATTTCCCTGTGGCAGAGCCGTTTGCGGCGGTTGATGAAGATGCAAAGGACAACATTTTCAGAATGTTTAACGGCTGGCCGTGGGACAAATTATACAAAAGAGAGTTTATTGAAAAAACAGGCCTTACTTACCAAAACTTACGAACGACAAACGATATGTTCTTCGTGTTTGTGGGGCTTGCAAGGGCGAAACGCATTGTCACTGTTGACAAAATTCTTGTGCACCAGAGGGTGAATGTCAAAACATCGCTTTCAAGAACAAGAGAAAAATCATGGGATTGCTTTTATACCGCGCTTTGTGCGATGCAGCAGGCAATCAAGGAAGCCGGAATTTACGATAAATTGGAGCATGCTTTTGTTAATTGGGCATTGAACTTTTCGCTGTGGCAGCTGAATACCATGGAAGGCGAAGCATTTGAAAAGACCTACAATCTTCTGAAAAAAGAAGGCTTTGTGAAGCTTGATATCACGAGGCATGACAGAAGCTATTTCTTCAGCAAGGACGAATATGCAAGGTTTTTGAAGATATTTACGGGAAATATCGAAGATTACAAAAGCAAATACTGCAAGTAGGGCTTGCTTAAAAATGCAGAAAATTTATCTGTGCGGGAAGCCACTTAAAAAAACAGATATATTAAATCAGGAATATCGAGGTTGAATTATGAGAATTGAAACGAAATGCCTTCAGGCAGGATATGAACCGAAAAACGGCGAACCGAGGCAGCTTCCCATATGGCAGAGCACGACATGGAAATATGATTCGAGCGAGTTTATGGGAAAGCTGTTTGATTTGGAAGAGTCTGGATATTTTTATACGCGTCTTCAAAATCCGACAAATGACAATGTAGCCGCAAAGATATGCGCACTCGAAGGAGGTGTGGCAGCAATGCTTACATCCTCTGGCCAGGCGGCAAATTTCTTTGCAGTGTTCAATATTTGCGAAGCAGGGGATCATTTTGTTGCGTCTTCTTCCATATACGGCGGAACCTACAATCTTTTCGGCGTAACCATGAAAAAAATGGGTATAGAATGCACATTTGTCGATCAGGAGCTTCCGTATGAAGAGCTTGAAAAATACATCAAGCCGAACACAAAATGCGTATTTGCAGAAACAATAACAAATCCGACGGTCAATATTTTGGATATCGAAAAATTTGCCAAGCTTGCGCATAACCATGGGGTTCCGCTTATTGTGGACAATACTTTTGCAACTCCCGTTTTTTGCAGGCCGTTTGAATTCGGTGCGGACATTGCGGTTCACTCAACCACAAAATATATGGACGGACACGGAATTGCAGTTGGAGGTGCAATAGTTGACAGCGGAAATTTCGACTGGCTGGCACATAAAGAAAAGTTTCCCGGTCTTTGCACGCCGGATGAATCCTACCACGGAATCACATATGCCGAAAAATTCGGAAAAGCAGGCTATATCGTGAAGGCAACGGCCCAGCTTATGAGGGATTTGGGCTGCATTCAGTCGCCGCAGAATGCTTTTTACCTCAATGCAGGGCTTGAGTCGCTCCATGTCCGCATGGAAAGGCATTATGAAAATGCACTCAAAGTTGCAAGGTTTTTGGCAGGCCACGAGAAGATTGCATGGGTGAAATACCCGGGGCTTGAAAGTGATTCGGAACACGAGCTTGCAAAAAAATATATGCCAAACGGTTTGTGCGGCGTTATGTGCTTCGGCCTTAAAGGCACGAGAGAGCAGACGGAAACTTTCATGGACAGCTTAAAGGTTGCAATCATCGCAACCCATGTTGCAGATGCACGCACATGCCTTCTGCACCCTGCAAGCCACACGCACAGGCAGCTTTCGGACGAACAGCTTGCCGAGGCTGGAATAAAGCCCGATCTTATCAGATTTTCCGTAGGGCTTGAAAGTGCGGAAGACATTATTGAAGACCTTGCACAGGCTCTTGAAAAAATTTGATTTTCACTGAAAATTCATTTTATAAACAATCGCAAAAGTGATAATATTACGAAAATACGGCGTCTGACCCGCATGTACGGCAGGCGCCTTAAATTCTTAAAAACAGAGGAAACCAAATGCTTGAATTAAGAAATATCAAAAAAGATTACGATGCCGGCGGCGGAGTTGTTCACGCCTTAAAGGGCATCAATCTTAAGTTTCGCAAATCGGAATTTGTTTCAATCTTAGGCCCTTCAGGCTGTGGAAAGACAACAATGCTGAATATTATCGGCGGTCTTGACAAGTATACAGAAGGTGATTTGATAATCAACGGAAGGTCGACAAAAGGATTTTCCGCCCGTGATTGGGACACATACAGGAACCATTCGATAGGTTTTGTTTTCCAATCATACAACCTTATTCCGCACCAGAGCGTGCTTTCGAATGTTGAGCTTGCGCTCACGCTTACAGGCGTAGGCAAAAAGGAACGCCGTGAAAGAGCCAAAGATGTTTTGGAAAAAGTCGGGCTTTCCGACCAGATAAACAAAAAGCCAAACACGCTTTCGGGCGGCCAGATGCAGCGTGTCGCAATCGCAAGGGCACTGGTAAACAATCCGGACATTATTCTTGCGGACGAGCCTACGGGTGCGCTGGATTCTGAAACCAGCGTCCAGGTTATGGAGCTTCTCAAAGAGGTTTCAAAAGAACGCCTTGTTATCATGGTAACTCACAATCCGGAGCTTGCCGATCAATATTCGTCAAGAATAATCCGTATGCTTGACGGAAATATTATTGACGATTCAAATCCCCTGACCCAAGAAGAAATAAATGAAGCGCAAAAAGCCGATTTCGAGCAATTAAACGAAATCGCTGCTTCTTCAAAAGAAAAAGGCAAACAGAAGAAGCCCACCATGTCGCTTGGGACATCATTCGGACTTTCGCTTAAAAACCTCTTTACCAAAAAGGGAAGAACCATATTGACGGCTTTTGCCGGAAGCATAGGAATCATAGGAATTTCGCTTATTTTGGCTGTTTCCGCGGGAACAACGACCTATATAAGTGCGGTTCAGGAAGAAACTTTAACTTCCTATCCCATAACTTTGCAGAAAACAAATGTGGATCTTACATCTGTAATGAACACTTTTGTGGGCTCGACTTCAACGGATGTCGAACATGGAAGCGACAGTGTATACAGAAAGTCGGCGGCATATGATATCGTCAATGCCTTTAATAATATGGAAGAAACGGAAAACGATCTTAAGTCTTTCAACGATTATCTCAAAGAAAGACTGGCGGATCCGGACGACAAATTAAGCCAGGCCGTCAATGCCGTTCAATATGAATACGGATTGGATCTGCAGATATACACAAAGAGTGTTGACGGTAAAATAATAAAGGCAGATTCGGAAAAACTGTTATCTTCGCTTGTTATGGAGCACATGGGTCTTGACCTTGAAGCAATGTCGTCATTCGGAGGAATGTCTTCGCTTTCTTCGCTTTCAGACACATTTTCAAGTGCGCAAACCACGCTGTGGCAGGAGCTTATTCCTGGCAAAAACGGCGAAGCGGTGAACGAGCTTATCGAAAGGCAGTATGACCTTGTTTATGGCAGCTGGCCGCAGGAATACAACGAAATCGTGCTTGTTTTGGATGAAAACAACGAGCTTGACGATATTACGCTTTATGCACTCGGACTTCTTTCAAAGGATGAAATGGACGAGATGATGGAGGCTGCCGTAAACGGAGAAAAAATCGAAAACAAGACCAACAGCTGGAGCTATGAAGAGCTTTGCGGCAAGGAATACAGAACAATATTGAATTCAAGCTGCTATGCATATAACGAAAGCACAGGGCTTTGGGAAGATATGCGTGATACGGATACGGGGCTTAAGTATCTTTATGATAATGCGATACCGCTCAAGGTTACGGGTGTTATAAGGCCTAACGAGGATTACAACACAACGATGCTTACAGGAAAGATTGCATATACGCATTTTCTCACAGAATATGTCATAAAGCAGTCTGAAAATACGGATATTATTAAGGCTCAAAAGGACAACGAAAAAATCGACATTCTGACAGGACTTCCTTTTGAAGAGAACACAAGCAATCTGACGGATGCAGAAAAAGAGACTGAATTCAAAAATTATGTAAAGGAACTGGGTACGGAAAAGAAAGCCGACCTTTATATCAAGGCTGCAAGCATACCTGATGATGATTTCTTAGATGAACAAGAAGAGCAGATTGCGGGAAATTTAAGCAGGAAAGACATTGAAGACATGATATTTGCTTCGCTTTCGGGTGATTTAAGCGTAAGTGAAGACGAAATCCGCACTTATGTGGACAGCATGTCGGATGACGAACTTGAAGAAGTATTCCGCACACAGGTAAGAAGTCAGATTTCTGCTCAGTATGCCGAGCAGGTTAAAACCCAATTGGCGTCCATGACGACCGAACAGCTTGCGGCTGCACTGGATTCAGCTCTTGCAGGTTATACAACCGAACAATGTGCAAAATTTTATGATGAAATCCTGGAATTTTCAGATACGACATATGAGGACAATCTTGCAAAGATGGGTGATGTCGACCTTGATAACCCCACAACGATAAACATCTACGCTTCCTCATTTGAAAACAAGGATGTTATTACGGATGCGATATCAAAGTACAATGACGGTGTAAGCGACCTTTACAAAATCCAGTATACCGATTATGTGGGCATAATGATGAGCTCGATAACGACAATCATCAATGCGATAACTTATGTGCTTATAGCCTTTGTTGCGATTTCTTTGATTGTATCTTCGATTATGATAGGCGTTATAACATTGATATCGGTTCAGGAAAGAACAAAGGAAATCGGTATTTTGAGGGCAATAGGCGCTTCAAAGAAAAATGTTTCAAGCCTGTTCAGCGCAGAAACATTGATAATCGGATTTGTTTCGGGGCTCATAGGCGTGCTGATTACATACCTTTTGTGCCTGCCGATTAACCTGCTTTTGCATTCGCTTACGGGAATCAGCAATTTAAGTGCACTGCTTCCGCTGCCTGCGGCGATTATATTGGTGCTTATAAGCATGGCACTTACGTTGATTGCGGGAATTATCCCCTCAAGAAGTGCGGCAAAGAAAGACCCTGCCGTGGCATTAAGAACCGAATAAGAAAGCTTAAAAATTGCCGCACTTTCCAAAAGGCAATTTAAAATCAGAGCCGAAAAGAAGGTTTTCTTTGGCGGCAAACTTAAAGGCGGAGGCTTTAATGGGAACATATATAATAATCGGCATAGGCATCGTAATCATAATCCTGCTTGTCATTTTGATTTTGAAAAGCGGCGGAAAAAAGGATGTTGATGAAAGCAGGCGGGAAGCGGCACGAATTGACGAAAAGCTCAACAGCAATTTGAATTCCATGATCGCATATCTCGGAAATGAATTTGGAATAAGCAGAAAAGAAAATTCATTGAACTTAAAAGAGATCAACGATATCGTGAAAGATATTCAGGACCGAAACGATCAGCAAAGCGAGAAGCTTAATAATCTGCTTTCGGAAAGCATAAGCAGACTTCAGGAAAAAAATGAGCTTCAAAGCGAGAAAATCAACAAAACATTGCAAGAAAGCGTTCGAAGCCTTCAGGAAAGCAATGAAAAAAAGCTTGACGAGATGAGAAATACCGTCAATGAAAAGCTTGACGAAACACTCACAAAAAGGCTGGATTCAAGCTTTAAGGTTGTGGGTGACCAGCTTAAGAATGTTTATGAAACGCTTGGCGAAATGCATAAGCTTGCAGGAAATGTCAATGATTTGCAAAGAGTGCTTACAAATGTAAAATCAAGAGGAACCTGGGCAGAGGTTCAGCTGGACAATATTTTGGAGCAGACTCTCACAAAGGACCAGTACAGCTGCAATGTTTCCACCAAAAATGATAATAACAGAGTTGAATTTGCCGTTAAAATCCCTTCCAGAGACGATGACGGAAAATTCATCTGGCTTCCGATTGATTCAAAATTCCCTCAGGAAGATTATATCAGAATCTGCGATGCGTCCGAAAAGGCGGATAAGGATGCGATGGAAGCTGCAACAAAGGCACTGGAAGCAACAGTGAAAAAACAGGCAAAAACAATTTCGGATTTGTATATCAATGTTCCCGAAACAACGGACTTTGCGATAATGTTTTTGGCAACCGAAGGCCTTTATGCAGAAGTTTTAAGAAGACCGGGACTCTGCGAGGAAATTCAGAACAAATACAGAATCATGATTTGCGGGCCGACGACGATAACGGCTTTCTTAAACACACTGCGTGTCGGTTTCAGAACGATTGCGCTCGACAAAAAAGCGGCTGAGGTTTGGAAAATATTGGGAGCGGCAAGAACTCAATACAGCAAATTCGAGGATATTTTGGCAAAAGTCAAAAAGAAGCTGGATGAAGCAAGCTCTTCGATTGAAGACGCTCAGAAGAGAAACGGAATTATCGACAAAAAGCTCAAGTCAATCGAAAGGCTCGATACAAGCAAAGCCGAGGAACTTTTGGGAATAGAGCAGGAAGAGTCGGATGAAATTTAAAAAACAAGAACAAATGTTTGCATTTAAAAATGTAATACTTTATAATTGCAGATGAAGGACGGAGGTTGTTTGAAATGCTTAACAAAAAAACAGTAGACGATATCAATGCAAAAGGAAAGAAAATACTTGTAAGGTGCGATTTCAATGTTCCGTTAAAAGACGGAGCAATCACGGACGACACAAGAATCAAAGCGGCTCTTCCCACAATTAAGAAGCTTATTGCAGACGGCGGCAGGGTCATTCTTTGCTCTCATCTTGGAAAGCCAAAGGGAGAAGTAAAGGAAGAACTTTCGCTTGCACCTGTCGCAAAAAGGCTTTCCGAGCTTTTGGGAAAAGAAGTTGTTTTTGCAAAAGACAATGATGTTGTGGGCGTTAATGCAAGGAAGGCAGTTTCCGAAATGAAGGACGGGGAAGTCGTTTTGCTTGAAAACACGAGATTCCGCCCCGAAGAAGAAAAAAACGGCGAAGCTTTAAGCAAGGATCTTGCTTCGCTTTGTGATATATATGTCAATGATGCATTCGGCACGGCACACAGAGCGCATTCTTCCACTGTCGGCGTCACGGCTTTTGTAAAGGAAGCTGTTGTCGGCTATCTTATGGAAAAGGAAATCAATTTCCTCGGAAATGCCGTTGACAATCCAGAAAGGCCATTTGCCGCAATCCTGGGCGGTGAAAAGGTCGATATTTTGCTTATCGGCGGCGGAATGGCTTATACATTCATCAAAGCGGAGGGCGGAAATGTTGGCAAATCGCTTGTTGAAGATGACTATCTTGATTATGCAGATAAAATGATTAAAAAAGCCGCCGAGAAAAATGTACGTCTTATTCTTCCCGAAGACAGTGTTTGTGCTTCGGAAATTTCAAATGATGTTCCTTATGAAACTGTTGATATAAAAAATATCCCGGAAGATAAAATGGGGCTTGATATCGGAGAAAAAACCATCAAACTTTTCGAGGATGCGCTTAAAAGTGCAAAGACAATCATTTGGAACGGCCCGATGGGTGTTTTTGAGACAGAAAATTTCGCAAAGGGCACAAGGGCAATTGCCGAATGCCTGGCAAATTCAAACGCCGTTACAATCGTTGGCGGCGGTGATTCAGCAGCAGCGGTCGATCAGATGGGATATGCGGACAAAATGACCCACATTTCGACAGGCGGCGGAGCCTCGCTTGAATTTCTCGAAGGCAAAGGCCTTCCGGGGGTTGACTGCATAAGTGACAGGTGAAGATTTGAATACAGCTTAGATTCAAGAAAATTTTAAAACCGTTTTATCATATGCAGTGCTGCTGATTATTGATTAAAATTTTAAAGGAAACAAAAAGCTGAGGTTGATATATCTATGAGAAAAAAAATAGTTGCAGGAAATTGGAAAATGAACAAAACGCCGTCTGAGGCGGCAGAACTTATAAAAGAACTTCTTCCGCTTGTTAAGTCTGATTCGGTTGATGTTGTTTTTTGTGTTCCGTTTGTTGATATAAAGGATGCGGTTTCGCTTGTCAAGGGTACGGATGTAAAAATCGGCGCCCAGAACATGTATTTTGAAGATAAGGGCGCATATACGGGTGAAATATCGCCTGCAATGCTGAAAGACTGCGGTGTGGAATATGTCATAATCGGGCATTCCGAAAGAAGGCAGTATTTTTGCGAAACGGATGAAATTGTCAACAAAAAGCTGAAGAAGGCTTTTGAATACGGCTTTATTCCGATTGTATGCTGCGGCGAAACGCTAAAGCAGCGTGAAGAAGGAATCACTCTCGAATGGATTAAAAGCCAGATTAAAGGAGCTTTTTCGGGGATATCAAAAGACGATGCAAAAAAAGTTATCGTTGCTTATGAACCCATTTGGGCAATCGGAACGGGCAAGGTTGCAACAAACGAACAGGCAGAAGAAGTCTGTCATGCAATCAGAGGCATTCTTGCAGAG
>CAVHKC010000014.1:4006-4834 GCA_963636455.1 Ruthenibacterium lactatiformans | reverse complement strand
CCGAAGAAATCAGGATTCAGTATGGCGGAAGCGTGAATGCAAAGAATGCCGCAGAGCTTTTTGCACAGCCTGACATTGACGGCGGACTTGTGGGTGGTGCTTCTTTGAAGGCTGAATTTGCCGATATTGTAAATTATAAATAATCAAATCATGCGGATGTTCTTTAAAAGCAAATAAATTCAAGAACATGAAACTCACGGACATTTTAAGAAAATAATTTTCTTAAGAGGACAGAGTTTATATTTGATAAAAGACAGCAGGAAACGGAAATTCGGCAAATGATAAATTATATCAAAGGAATTGTGACTAAAATCGCAGACGGATATATTGTCCTTGAAAATAACGGAATCGGATATCTTATCGGAATGCCGCAGGCAGAGCTTTTCAGGCTGACGGAAGGTATTGAAACGACAGTCTATACATATATGGCTGTAAGAGAAGATGATATTTCGCTTTACGGATTTACATCATCTGATGATTTAAGTCTGTTCAAAAGGCTTTTGAATGTGAGCGGAGTAGGCCCTAAGGGTGCACTTGCAATTCTTTCGTCAATACCGGGTGATGAGCTTAAAATGGCAATTGCCTCAGGTGATGCAAAGCTTATTGCATCTTCAAAAGGCATAGGGCTTAAGACTGCACAAAAAATAATAGTTGAGCTTAAAGACAAGTTCGAAAAAGGAACGCCTGCTGTGCAGAGAAGTTCTGCGGGTGCGCTAAGAAATGACATTGAGACAGCAATAGCATTTGTGAATGCAACAGGTGTTTCAAGAACCGAGTGCCTTAAGGCGCTTTCCAAGGCTGAAAATACTGAAAGTCTTGATGTTGACG
>CAVHKC010000014.1:0-3996 GCA_963636455.1 Ruthenibacterium lactatiformans | reverse complement strand
AGATTTCACATTTGCAGATAAGAAAGAATATTGTAATTTTATTTATATCTATAGATGATAATTTGATTTACAGGCACTGCAGGCATTTTATTTGCAGGCAGAATTGCAGATCAAAAAGAAAATTATAATTTGATTTTACAGACTCCACAGGTACTTTATTTGATAGAAGGAAAATACTTAATTTATACAAAGCATAAACAATGTCAAAAGAAAACACGATAAGAACCGAATTAATACCGGAAGAAAAGGAGGCTGAGGTAAATCTCAGACCTCAAAGTTTCGATACATATATCGGTCAGGAAAAAATAAAGAAGAATCTGAAAATATATATTCAGGCGGCAAACGAAAGAAACGAACCGATTGACCATGTTTTGCTTTACGGGCCGCCGGGCCTTGGAAAAACCACTCTTGCGGGAATCATTGCAAACGAAATGGGCAGGTCAATGAAAATCGTATCGGGTCCTGCCATCGAATATCCTGGTGAAATACTTGCAATAATCAAGCAGCTTCCGAAGGGCGGCGTTTTGTTTGTGGACGAAATTCACAGGCTCAGCAAGCCGGTAGAAGAAGCACTGTATTCAGTCATGGAAGACTTCGCTTTTGATGCTGTTTTGGAAAACGGCGAGCAGACAATCGTAAGAAGAATTATGGTCGACAGATTCACACTTATCGGTGCAACAACAAGGGCGGGAATGCTTTCCGCACCTTTGCGCGACCGCTTCGGAATTGTTCACAGAATGGAATTTTATGAGCCCTCGGAGCTTGCACAAATCGTGACAAATTCGGCTCATAAGCTTAACATCCGAAATATAGATTCAGAAGGTGCACTTCAAATAGGAACCTGTTCAAGGGGGACACCCAGAATTGCAAACAGAATTTTAAGGCGTGTGCGGGATTATGCACAGGTAAAGCATGACGGCTGCATCACAAAAGAGGTTGTTTGTGAGGCACTTAAGCTTCTTGACATTGATATACAAGGACTTGACGCAACAGACAGGAATATTCTCAGAATCATGATCGAAAAATTCGGAGGCGGCCCCGTGGGCTTGGACACACTTGCGGCGGCAATCGGAGAAGATGCCGGAACAATAGAGGATGTTTATGAACCTTATCTTGTTAAGTCGGGATTTATTAACAGAACGCCGAGAGGCAGAGTAGTAACGGATTATGCTTTCAAACATTGTTCTTGTTTCCGCTAAATACCTTATATTGATCTTTTTTTTGATCTTCGTTCTCATCTCTTTTACGGTGCAGAAGGATATACCCGATAAAAAGAAAGCAGCTTCTTACAGACTGCAAAGAATTTTTATCATTCTTATACATGCGCTCGGTTTTCTTTCAATATGCATTCAGGCGACATTGATTGAAGACATAGGATTCAGCGTGGGTCAGGCTATTGCCTTGTGGGCAGGCGAACTGGCATATCTTTTGGTTATGTCGATTGTTATCCCGCATTTTGTGTCTTTGGGCAAAGCCTTAAACAATGTTATGTGCATGTTTATAACAATAGGTTTTGTTGTTCAGGCAAGGCTTGCTTTTTCCATATCAATCAGGCAGTTCATAATATTGATGGTGGCTACTGTCGTTTTTCTTATCTTTGTTTTCTTCTGCAAAAGAGCAAAATTCTTAAGAAATCTGACATGGCTTTACTGCATAATCGGGCTGCTTCTTTTGCTTTTGGTGCTTGCTCTTGCTCAATTTTCAAAGGGTGCAAAACTCGCATTGGATCTTAAGCTGTTTTCGTTTCAGCCGATGGAATTTGTAAAAATTATATTCGTTATGTTTGTTGCATCGGCATATCATAAAGCAAATACATTCAAAACGGTTTTCATTACGGCAGTGGTTGCCCTTGTGCATATTGTAATTCTTGTCTTCTGCAAGGACCTGGGCTCATCGCTGATACTGTTTTTGATATATGTTTTGATGACTTATGTCGCCACCAAAAAATTCCGATATATTCTTATCGGCACAGGCTTCCTTGCAGCGGCGGCAGTCCTGGCTTATAAATTCTTCGCACATGTAAGAGTAAGAGTGAGCACATGGCTTAACCCCTGGGCGGATATTGACAACAAGGGATATCAAATCACGCAGTCTTTGTTTGCAATCGGCACGGGAGGCTGGTTCGGAGTCGGGATTTTCAACGGTTCACCCGGATATGTTCCCGAAATCAGGAATGATATGGTTTTTGCCGCAATTTCCGAGGAGTTCGGTGCGCTGTTTTCAATTCTTCTTATCATTTTGTGGCTTTGCTTTATTCTTATGATAATGAGGATTGCCGTGCGTGTCGGGAATACATTTTACAAGCTTTTGTCGTTCGGATTAGGTGCCGTATTTGCAATTCAGATTTTCTTAAATATCGGAGGAACGATAAAATTCATCCCTCTTACAGGCCTTAATATGCCTTTTATATCAAGCGGAGGAAGCTCCTTGCTTTCATCTATGGTAATGATCGGTATGATTCAGGCATTATATGTAATCTCCGAGGCTGATGTCGAAAGAGAAAGAGAAGCACTTGCATACGGAATCAATTTAGAAAATTTCTATAATGATAAAGCAGAAAGAGATTTTGATTCGGATTATGATGAATCTGAAGACTCTTTCGGCTATGACGATTATGACAAATACAGCGAATATGACGAATATGATGCAGAAGATGAGTATGAAAACTATCATGACTGCGGGTATGATTGCGAAAGCAGAAAGCTTCGTTCAATGACTGAGAAAGGCCGGAAAAATAAAAATCGAAATTAAGGAATAAAATAAAAGAACTGCAATTTGCAAATATAAAATATCGGCAAATAAAAGGATGAGCAAACAAGAAAAAGTAAATTCAAAAAACAAGAAAGCTAAAGGCAAGCAGGATAAATAATACAACTATAACAGATAAGAAAATCATGAGCGGCAATATGAGAAGAAAACTGAATAAAGAAAGGCAGAAAGTAAACGGCAGGCGTTTTATCAACAGGGATATTCTGCGCATGGCGATTTTCTTTTCGGCTATCTGCATTGCGCTTATTGTTTATCTTGTATATTTTATGCAGTTTCAGTCTTCGGCTGTGATAAACAACAGCTACAACAAACGCTCGGAAAACTTGAAAAAGCAGGTTATAAGAGGCTCGATTTATTCTGCAGACGGCGAGATTCTTGCCTATACAAAAACAGACGAAGAAGGAAACGAAGAACGATTTTATCCTTACGGAAGCCTTTTTGCGCATGCTGTCGGATTTGAAGACAAGGGCGGTCTTGGCATTGAATCTTCCTACAACTTCTATTTGCTAACGGCTAATACCAATATTTTCAAGAAAATCGGAAACGAGTTTACAAAGGAAAAAGTTGTGGGTAATTCTGTCATTACAAACCTTGACACAAACCTTCAAAAAAAGATCAGCGAGACCTTAAAAGATGCCGGTGCTTCGGCTGCAATTGCAATGGATCCAAAGACAGGAAAAATCCTCGGAATGGTTTCCAAAAACGATTTTGACCCGAACACGATTTCAAATGATTGGGACAGTATCGTGGAAGACGATGAGAACAGCGTCCTTCTAAACCGTACAACTCAGGGGCTTTATGCACCGGGTTCTACTTTTAAGATTTTCACAATGTACGAATATATGAATGAACATTCGGATTCCTACAATGATTATTCTTATGATTGCACGGGAAGCTTTGAAGTTTCGGACACAAGCCTTTCTTGTTATAACAAAACCGCACACGGAAAGGTTGATCTGGAAACATCTCTTGCACATTCGTGCAACTGTTCGTTTGCAAATATTGGGCTTTCGCTTGATATATCAAAATTCAAATCCACATGTGAAAAGCTTTATTTCAACAAAGCCATTCCGATTGATATTGCCTCAAATCAAAGCCTTTTTTCTCTGGACGAGGGCTCATCTGAGTTTGAAATTGTGCAGACTGCAATCGGACAGGGTAAGACGCTTGTATCGCCGCTTCATCTGGCTGTTGTTATGAGTTCGGCTGCAAATGACGGAATAATGA
>CAVHKC010000013.1:0-15126 GCA_963636455.1 Ruthenibacterium lactatiformans | reverse complement strand
GCCGTGAGCTACCAAAAAGCGGCAAATACGGAAAAGGCAAAGGAATGGTTCGAAAAATACATCGATAAATACCCTCAGGGAGCACATATCGAGGAAGCCAACAATTACTACAACGAACTTGGATAATTAAATGCCAAAGCCCCGGGATAACTGCAAAATCTGCTTTTGCCCGGGGCTTACTGTATTTTTTTAGTACAGGAATTTGATTTAAGCAAAAAGACATGTCTGATATTTCGGAAAAGAAAGTTATTATAGGCAGAGCACAAGCGGAGATTGTCGAAAAGAAATCCCGCTTTATTTCGCATATTGCAGAGGTTCATTCGGAAAAGGAAGCCATAGCCCTGATTGAAGAAATAAAAAAACAGTATTGGGATGCAAAGCATAACTGTTTTGCTTATGTAATCGGCAAAAAAAGCGAGCTGCAAAGGTTTTCGGACGACAAGGAACCGCAGGGAACTGCCGGCAAGCCCATACTTGAAGTTCTTCTTGCAAACAATGTAACGAACACGCTTATTGTTGTCACACGTTATTTCGGCGGAATTCTTTTGGGAACGGGTGGACTTGTGCGTGCATATTCAAATGCAGCGTCGCAGGCTTTGAAAGAGGCTTTGGTCTGCCATGTAATAAACGCTGTCAACGCAAGCATTTCGTGCGACTACAACATTTCAGGGAAAATAAAATATCTTCTTGAGCAAAGTGCAAAAGAAACAGGCGGTGTCTGCATAAATGATATTGAGTACGGTGCAGGCGTTGTTTTTGATATCATCTGCGAAAGTTCGCTTTTTGTCGCACTCGAAAAGAAAATCACGGAGGCTGCAAGTGCCAAAGCAGAAATTAAAATCACAGGTGAAAAAACAGCTGCCGTAAAAGACGAAGGCTTTGCCGATTACGAATTCTGACGGCATAATGCATGCAGTTTTCGGAAGGAAATTTTCAGATTAATTTGAGAAAAAATTCAGATTATTTTCAAGAAAGATATGTCAAAAAAATGCGATAAATAAGGCAAATTCCTTTTCGTGTATATTCCGTGAATGGACTTGTTTTTTTATAGGTGTTTATCTATAATGTACGAATGAATGTGTGCCTTTAAAGGCATAAAATCAAGGAGCTAATGAATGACAGCTAACACAAGAAACGCAAATAAAAAGAAAAAAAGAAAAGTCAAAAAAAGAAGCCCTCTGTGGCTTAGAATTGTACGAGATGTTTTCTTGGGCATATTGGCAGTTATAATCATTGCCGGGTTTGCGGTGTTCGGAGCATATGAAGGAATGGCTGCCGGAACACCGGAATTCGAATCAATAAATGTCATGCCCACACTTTATCCTTCTAAAATCGTGGACCGCAACGGAAATACGATAATCGAGCTTGCATCTTCTGGCGCAAAAAGAGTCGATGTCAAGCTTGAGGAGCTTCCCGACTGCGTGAAATGGGCATTTGTCGATATCGAGGACAACCGTTTCTACGAGCATAACGGCGTGGACACAAAGGGTATTTTAAGAGCTGCCTGGAACTATATCAAAAAGGGCAAGCAGGAGGGCGCAAGTACGCTCACGCAGCAGCTCATCAAAAACAATGTTTTCAATACTGCTTTGGGCGAATACAGCAAAGGTGCGACCCTGAAAAGAAAGGTTCAGGAGCAGATTCTTGCTGTCGAGCTTGAAAAGCATATGTCAAAAGACGACATTTTGGTCGCATATCTGAATACTATCAACTTAGGCGGCGGAAACTACGGAATCGTGACCGCAGCCGAGTATTATTTCGGAAAGAGCGTTTCGGAGCTTACTGTTTCCGAGGCGGCTGTTATTGCCGGAATTACGAAAAACCCCACAGGATATAATCCCGTAAATCACCCCGAAGCCAACAAGGAAAGACGGCAGGCGGTTCTTGATGCAATGCTCAAATACGGTCATCTGACTCAGGCGGAATATGACGAGGCGATTGCGGATGATGTTTATTCAAGAATCAGCGCACATGCGATAGGCAAATCCGAAGACGGAAAATATTCGTATTTTGTGGATGCTGTAATCGAAGACCTTATTGATGAATTTCAGTCTGAACTGGGTTACACATATCAGCAGGCTTATAATGCGGTATTTAACGGCGGCCTGACGATTTACACGACGCAGGATCCTGAAATCCAGGCTATTGCGGATGAAGAAATAAACAATGACGAAAACTATCCTGGTGAAATCACCTATGCCATAAGCTGGGATCTTTCGGTCGAACATGCGGACGGCAAGATGGAATATTTTAATCAGACGGATATAACGCAATATCACAAGAAAGTCTTGGGAGACGAGGATTACAAGCTGAACTTCTGGTCCAAGGAGGATGCTCAGGCGGCGGTTAATGAATACAAGGAATATCTGCTTAAGTCTGACGATACGATAACATACGAAGAACTTTTATACACGCTCCAGCCTCAGATGTCCTTTACGATAATGGATTACACAACGGGCGAGGTTCTTGCAATCGTGGGCGGCCGCGGCGAAAAAGAGAAGAATATGTCTTTGAACAGGGCAACGGATTCGTTAAGACAGCCGGGTTCCTGCTTCAAGCCGCTTGCGGCATATGCACCGGCGATGGAAGAACTGGGATTTACGCTGGGAACGGCAATTGACGATTCACCTTTCCATTACGGCGGAAGCATAGACAGAGACGTAAGCAACTGGTGGGGCGATTACTACAGAGGATTAAGTACTGTAAGAGACGGAATCAGAGATTCCATGAACGTGCTTGCCGTTAAGACAATGTATATGGTCGGCGGTGCCACATCGGTTGAGTATCTGGAAAAATTCGGAATCACCTCGATTGATGAAGAGCAGGATTCAGGCGTTGCAACAGCACTCGGTGGAATCACCTACGGTGTTTCGAACATTGAACTTAATGCCGCATATGCAACAATTGCAAACGGCGGCGAATATAATGAACCCATCCTTTACACAAAGGTTTTGAACAGGGATGGCTCGGTATTTTATGACAAGACAGAAACTCAGGAAAAGCATCAGGTCTTAAGAGAAACCGTGGCATGGCTGCTTACGGATGCGATGGAAGATGTTATCACATCAGGTACAGGTACGGCAGCGGCAATCGAAGGAACGCCTGTTTCAGGAAAGACAGGTACAACATCAAACACGATTGACCTCTGGTTTGCCGGATATGTGCCGAACGGGCTGTGCGCGGCTGTTTGGACAGGATATGACGAAAATGTCGAGATAACGACAGAGGAGATCTATCACGAGACCATGTATTCAAAAATCATGAGCAGGGTGCTTGAGGCAAAGGGTCTGCAGGGCGGAGAATTTGAAAAGCCTGACGGCATCGTGGAGGCGGCAGTCTGCACAAAATCGGGCAAGATTCCGACCGAGCTTTGCGAGGCGGACGGCTGTGCAAGAACGGAATTTTTCGAATCAGAACATGTGCCGACAGGCGACTGCGACACGCATTATGCTGTTGAAGTATGCAGCGTGACGCACCTGCTTCCGACTTCCAAATGCCCTACAGTATCAATGATCTGCATCAAGAGGCCGATGGATGTGACGGGCTCCGAGCCTAAGGGAACAACGGCAGATTCGGCGAAGTCTCCGCCAACAGCTACTTGTGACGGAAAGCATTTGGAAGAAGAAACAACAAAGGCGAAGAAGGAAGAAGAAACAAAAGAAACCGAAGAGACGACAAAAGAAACGGAAACGACTACGGAAGAGAAGCCGACAGACTGATAATTGGAGTTAATCATGGCAGTATTTAAAGGTTCGGGCGTGGCACTTGTCACACCGATGAAAGAAAACGAAGACATAAATTTCGAGAAACTTGAGGAACTGGTCGAGTTTCATATCAAAAACAAAACAGATGCAATCATTGTTTGCGGAACTACGGGAGAGCCTTCAACACTCGAAATCCCCGAGCATATCGAGGCAATCGAATGTGCGGTAAAAGCGGCTGACAAACGAATCCCGATCATTGCAGGCTGCGGTTCAAACAACACAAGAACATCGGAATTTACAAGCACGGAATCACAAAGAGTGGGCGCAGACGCATTGCTTATGGTGACGCCTTACTACAACAAGACAACGCAGAAAGGTTTGATTTCGCACTTCACAAGGCTTGCGGCAGGGGTTGACCTTCCGATTATACTTTATAATGTTCCTTCAAGGACAGGCCTGAATCTGCTGCCGGAAACCGCTTATGAGCTGGCAAGGACCTGTGATAATATTGTTGCAGTCAAAGAAGCAAGCGGAAACATTTCGCAGATTGCAAAGCTTGCGGCAATTTTGAAAGACGATCCTGTTATGGATTTTTATTCGGGAAATGACGACCAGATTGCGCCTGTTATGTCGCTTGGCGGAAGCGGAGTAATTTCCGTCCTTGCGAATATCTGCCCGAAATATACACACGATATGGTAATGGCATATCTTGAAGGGAACCTGAAAAAATGCACACAGATGCAGCTGGATTCGCTTGACTTGATAAATAATCTCTTCACGGAAGTAAACCCGATTCCGGTTAAAACTGCAATGAATCTCATGGGATTTGAAGTAGGACCGCTTCGCAGTCCTCTTTGCGAAATGGCACCTGAAAATCTTGAAAAGCTTAAAAAGTCGCTTGCAAAGATGGGATTGCTTTAAAGCATAAGGAGGGCATTGATGGTAAAAGCAATTATGCACGGCTGCGGCGGAAGAATGGGAACAATGATTTCCGAACGTGCGAAAGACTATGCGGATTTTGAGATTGTCGCAGGTGTTGACTGCAAGGCTTCGGGCACATTTTCATATCCCGTTTATAAAACGCTTTATGATGTGAAAGAAAGTGCGGATGTGATAATTGATTGTTCGCAGGCTTCGGCTGTAAGCACACTGATTGAATTTGCGAAAGAAAAAAGGATGCCCGTTATTATATGCACAACGGGGCTTTCGGATGAGCAGAACGAAAAAATAAACGAGCTTTCAAAGGAAACTGCAGTGCTTCGTTCGGGAAATATGTCTTTGGGTATAAATACAATAATAAAAGTTTTGAATAACATAAGCCCGCTTCTTTTTGATGCTGGGTTCGATATCGAAATCATTGAAAAACATCACGGGAAAAAACTGGATGCACCTTCGGGGACAGCGTTAATGCTTGCAGATGCCGCATCGGAAAATCTGGCTGAGAAGCCGGAGTATGTTTACGGAAGAAACGAAAGAAGGGAAGAGCGTCCCAAAAACGAGATTGGCATAAGCGCTGTAAGGGGCGGCACGATTGTCGGCGAGCATGAAGTGATTTTTGCAGGCTCGGACGAAATAATTGAAATAAAACATACCGCACTTTCAAGGGCGGTATTTGCAAACGGGGCGATAAATGCGGCAATGTTCCTTGTGGGGAAGGAAGCCGGATTGTATACAATGGCCGATGTTGTGGGCTGAAATTTCATGAAAAACAAGAACGGACAATCAGACAACGGGAGAAAAGGTATGGATCAGGACAGATATTACGAGCTTTTGGCTAAGGAATTTCCGAACAAAAAAGCAGTGGCATCGGAAATCATTAATCTGAGGGCAATCAGAAGACTGCCTAAGGGAACGGAATATTTTTTCAGTGACCTTCACGGCGAGCATCTTGCGTTTATTCATATGCTCAGAAGTGCGGCAGGAAATATAAAAGTAAAGATTGATGATTTGTTTGATCTTTCACTTGACGATGAAGAAAGAAACGAGCTTGCGAATCTGATTTACTATCCCGAAAGGGTCATGGAAAATCTGAAGCTTCAAAACGAAGAAAGAAACGAATGGTACAGAAAGTGCATATACAGGCTTATTGAAGTTTCAAAGGATGTTGCAAAAAAATATACACGTTCAAAAGTCAGAAAGAAAATACCCGAAGAATACAGATATGTTATCGACGAACTTATGAGTTCCGATTACACTGATTTTGACAAGAAAAAATATTATGTAGAATTTATAAACGGCGTTGTTGAAGAAGGCGACCCCGAATCATTCATAGAAGCACTTTGTGCGCTGATTTCTCATCTTACTGTTGATCAGCTTCACATTGTTGGCGATATTTTTGACAGGGGACCGAGGCCTGATTTGATTATAAAGGAATTAAACAAGTTTGCAGATGTCGATATCCAGTACGGCAATCATGATGTTTCGTGGATGGGCGCTGCATGCGGAAATAAAGCACTTGTGTGCAACACTGCAAGAATCGCATTAAGCTACAACTGTCTGGATCTGCTTGAAGACGGCTACGGCATAGATATCGAGCCGCTTATGAATTTTGCAAAGAAGGTTTATGCAGATGATGAGTGCAAGTATTTTATGCCAAAGACGCTGGATGAAAATGTCACTGATCACACGCCTGTTGAAATAGTAGCGAAGATGCACAAGGCAATTGCCATAATGCAGTTTAAAATCGAGGGTCAGATAATCGGAAGACATCCGGAATATCTGATGGATGACAGAAAGCTGATGGAGGCGATAGACCTCAAGGCAAAGACATTAACCGTTGAAGGGAAAAAATATCCGTTAAGGGATGCCAATCTTCCAACACTTGACGAGAAAAAGCCGTTCGAGCTTACAAAAGGCGAAGAAGAAGTTCTTGAAGGGCTTGTAAACGGCTACAAAAACAGCCGCGTGCTCCAAGAGCAGATAAGATATATTTATGCGCACGGAAGTGTCTACAAATGTGCCAACAACAATCTTTTGTTTCACGGCTCGATTCCGATGACGCAGGACGGAGAATTCAATCCGTATACGATAGACGGAAAAGAATATGCCGGCAGAGCATATCTGGACAAAGTTAACGAAATAATGAAAGAAGCCTACTTCGGAAAGAAGGGCACAAAAGAAAACGACAATGCCGTGGATTTCATGTGGTATCTGTGGTGCGGCAAATTTTCTCCTGCTTTCGGGAAGCACAAGATTGCAACACTTGAAAATTATTTTGTGGGAGATTCCGCACTCGGAAAAGAACATCTTGATCCCTATTTTAAGCTGAGCCAGACGGTGCCAGGCATGGCAGAAAAGGTGCTTTCAGAGTTTGGTATGCCAGAAAGCGGACATATCATAAACGGTCATGTGCCCATCAAGCTTAAGGACGGGGAAAATCCCATAAAAGCAGACGGAAGGGTTTTTGTTATAGACGGCGGAATCGCAAAATCCTATCAGCCCAAGACCGGAATTGCAGGATATACTCTGATGTATAACTCAAGACATCTTGCACTTGCAGAGCATACCACATCGGTAAAAAGCGATGACAGGCAGATTCTTCACGAAAACACGCCAAAGCTTACAATCGTTGAGATGGAGAAAAACCGACTCACGGTGGGCGACACAGATAACGGGAAAAAGCTGCTTGAAAGGATTGAGGATTTGAAGAAGCTTCAGGAAGCTTACACGGAAGGCAGGATCAAGGAAACATATTAAATTTTTAGTTACAGGCTGCAAGGGGCAGCTTAAAGTGAAAGAGACGCAGATTTGGAAAAGAGAATATTAGTTGTATGCCAAAGATACTGGCCGGAAAACCACAAGCTTATTGATATTTGCGAGGGTTTTGCGGAAAGAGGAGTTAAGGTTGATGTTCTCTGCGGGCAGCCGCATTTTGACGAAAAGAAAAGATATATAAAAAAATACAAAAAAAAGCATGAAGTAAGAAATAAAGTCCGCATATTCAGGGCAAAAGAAACAAAGACAGAAAACCGCTCGACATTGAATGCGATTTTGAATGCCATAACATTCAGGATTTCAAGCAGGTCGAAAGCAAAAGAACTTCTGAGCAATGAATATGACAGGATTTTTATATATCAGATATCTCCGGTCACGATGTGCTCCGCAGGGCTTTGGATTGGAAAGAAACTGAATAAGGAAACAGTGATTTTTGCCGCCGAGCTTTGGCCGCAGGCTGCCGAAATCGAATATGATGTTCGAAGCAAAACGCTCAAAGGATTTTTAAGCGGTCTGTCCGAACATTATTACATGGGTGCGGACAAGCTTATCGTGAATTCGGAAAGTGCAAGGGAATACTTTATCAACACCTTGAAAATTCCGGAAAGCAAGGTTGCATGTGTGCCGCAAAGCGCCGAAAGGATTTTTGAAGAGTCAAAACCGGACGACGATATATTGGACAGGTTTGCAGGAAGCTTCAATATAGTCTACATAGGAAGAATCGGATCGGATGGAATGTTTGAAACCGTATTTGATGCATTGAAGCTGACAGTCGAAGGCGGAATAAAAAACATCAGGCTTATTATTGTCGGTTCGGGCACCGAATATGAAAAATTAAAAAAGAGTGCCGCCGAAAGAAGACTTGGAGATTATATCTTTTTTGAAGGCAGCAAGCCGGAGGAAGAGTTCCCCAAATATCTGAATTTGGCAGATGCTCTGGTTGACACAAGAAAGGCAAATGATTCGGAAGAATATTATATTCCGGGCAAGCTTGCATCATATATGGCAGCCGAAAGACCGCTTCTTCTTGCGATGAGCACGACGGTTGTGAAGAAGATAATGAGAGAAGCGGAATGCGGGTATATATGTGAGCCGGAAGATTCTGCAGCACTGTATAACAATATAATGCGGCTGTATAATATGACGCCGGAGCAAAGAAACATTTTGGGCAAAAATGCCAAGGAATATCAATTAAAATATTTTAACAGAGAAAGTAACATAGAAAGGCTTTTGGAAGAGATCTATGGTTCGAAAGAGCAAGAAGGAACTGAATATCATTGGTTCGATGAATGATGACGACAATTTAAGAATTGAACCCGGACTGCAAGGCGGCAATAAGGGATATTATGATTATGAGCCTGGCCGCAGGGACAGAAACCTTGATTATGACGAATATGAAAGGGAGTATGACAGCTACGATTCTGGATATGACGATTATGACCTCGAACAGGATTCATATGATTATGATGACTATGAAAAAGGGTATGACGATTATGAAGATCGTTTGATAAATGAGGAAGAATCCCGTAAAAATCCCAAAAGGAAAGATGCGGCAGGCAAAAACCGCAGCAGAGCAAGGAAGAACTCATATCGTGATGATTATGACGAATCGTTTGAGGACGATATAAAAAAGGAACGCAAAGATAATTTCGGAAGAAAAGGCACACAAAGGAAAAAAGGCTCATATAAGGACGACAAGCATTATTACAAAAGAAGTCTTGAAGAGCATAGCTACGGTGGGTCAAAATCCGGATTAAACAAGAACAAAAGCAAGAAAAACAAAAAAATGATAATTTTGAGAAATGTCGGAATTATCGTTGCAGCAGTGATTGTTGCGCTGTTCTGCGTTTGGAAGTTTGTGCCCAGCGTCAAGCATGCGGCAGTGAAGACCGCTCTTAAATCGGGAGCAGGCGCTTCAGTTGCAAGTGCGGTGATCGGCGATGATTATAATAACAATGTCTTTGACAAGGATTTCGACAAATCAAAAATTGTGATTAACAACGGAGTCACAGCACCCGAAGGATATACAACAGTGGCACTTTTCGGATTGGATGCAAGAGACGGTTCGTTGACAACAGCGGGAAGCCGTTCGGATTCCATGATGGTTGTTTCGGTTGAAGAAGCGACAGACGAAATAAAAATGGCGTCCATTTACAGGGACACCTTTCTGCTGGACAGCCTCAATGAAAACGGGGAATATTACATCGGAAAAGCAAATGCTGCATATGCATTTGAAGGACCGCTTGGGGCTGTTAATATGCTTAACCGAAACTGGGATCTTGCGGTCACCGATTATGTGGTCGTCAACTTCGGAGGACTTGCCGCAATTATTGATGAGCTGGGAGGCCTCACGCTCACGATTTCAGATGAGGAAGTTGAAGAGATAAACTACCGCATGGATGAGCAGATTCAGGTATTCGGCGGAGAGTATGTGAAAGTGGAGCAATCAGGAACGGTAAAGCTCAATGGTGCGCAGGCAACAGCATTTTGCCGTATCAGAGCGGTTGATTTCACATCTCCTGTTGACGGGCAGGTTTACAGCAACGACTTCGGAAGAACGGCAAGGCAAAGATATGCGCTGACTGAAATCATGAAGCAGTTCAAAAATCTCGGCCTTTCCAAGCTTGTTGATGTCGGAAACAAGCTTTGTGCCGGAAATGTTGGCGAAAAGAAGTTCATCGCAACATCGCTTTCGCTTTCTGAACTTATGGAGTTTTTAGGCAAAGTGGTCGATATGAATATTACCGGACAGGAGGCTTTCCCGACAGCAGACCATATGCACGGGGCAATGCTTGAATGCGGCGACAGTATTGTGGCTGATACTCTTGAAGAAAATGCCGCGCTGCTGCATAAGTTCCTTTATAACGAAACAAATTACACGCCGTCTTCCGATTTGTATACATATGCTGCAATGATTTCGAGTGCAGAAGCTGCTCAAAGCGGAAATGACTACTCAGACACATATGATGAAAATGGCGACACGGATTGGAGCACTGTGGAATATCAGCAATGGGAAGAAACCACGAATGACGATTCCGCAGCTGAGGCGCCTGAGCAAACAGAACCGCCCGAGCAAACAGAAGAAACATGGGAAAATGAACCCACGGAAGATACGGGCGGCACGGATGAAGAAACTTATGATGATACGGGAACAGAAGAACCTTAAAAATCAACACAGAGGAAACACAATTAGCTTGTAGAATCCATCTGGACAAATGGGAAATATTTTGCTTTTTAGGAGGCTGTATGTCTATGCGTGACTGCGACAGCAACGAAAACGAAAAAACTGATATTGAGATGAATACAGACGACAATACTGCAAGTGAAGACAGTGCCAAAGAGAGCACAGGCACTGACAGAGAAGAGCATGTGCATGACGAAGCGGCAGAGGACTGCACAGGCCATGCCTATACCTATGCTTCAAGAAATGAGCAGCCCAAATGGCAGCCGGACCCCGAAAAATACAATTGCAGTTCGGCAAACACAGTGACAAAAAAGGAAAAGACCTCGGTAAAGTGGGTTATTCCGCTTGTTGTTGTGCTTTCGGTGATGATTGTGGTTATCGCATTGGGAGTCATATTCGGGGCACGCTACTTAAGAAACATGGTTGATGAGGATTCAAAAGTTTCTGCGGAACAAACAGAAAAAGTACTCACCGACATACAAAACGGAGTTTCGGTTTCAAAAAAGGCATCAGATGATGTGTCGGTTGTGATTACGGATGTCTCGGATATTGTCGAGCAGGTAAAACCGGCGGTTGTTTCCATAACTTCAAGAACAATAATAAACAAATACAGTGACAACGATCTTTACAACTACTTCTTCAGATATTTTTACGGTGATGAAGACAGTGAAAATCAAGAAGAAATCGAAAGCGGCCTCGGCTCCGGAACAATAATCGGAAAAAGCGATACGGAGCTTTTGGTGCTTACAAGCTACCATGTTGTGGAAAATGCTTCTTCGTTGGCTGTGACATTTGCAAATAATGTGTCGGTTGACGGAACAATCAAATCATCAAGCAATGAAACGGATATTGCGATTGTTTCCGTGCCGATTGACAAAATAGACAGCGAAACCTTAAACAGCATAACAGTAGCACAGCTTTCGGCAGACCCTGCGGAAGTCGGAGAAGGGGTTGTTGTTATCGGAAACCCTCTCGGATACGGAGTCAGCGTTACTACAGGAATTGTAAGTGCGGTTGACAGGCAGATTGATGTTGACAACAGGACACTGACGGTGCTTCAGACCGATGCCGCAATCAATGTGGGAAATTCGGGCGGCTGCGTGCTTAATTCGAAGGGCAATGTTATAGGAATCAGCGAAGCAAAGGTCAGCGTGAGCGGTGTTGAGGGCATGAATTTTGCCATCCCTATTTCAAATAATTCAGAACTGATTGACGTGCTTCTCGAAAATGAAAGCGGACAGGTTGCCGAGGAAGAAACAAAAAGCCAGGCAACAGGTGCTTATCTTGGAATCAGAGGACGCGATATCACAGGCGAGCTTGCAGAAGCATACGGGCTTCCCAAGGGAGTGCATGTTTCTTCTGTTCTTCCGGGAGGCGGAGCAGAAAGTGCGGGAATTCAGCAGGGAGATATAATTGTCGGCATAGACAATGTGAAAGTCGAAACAATGGAAGTCCTTCAGGAAGAACTTTCGGAACATAATGAGGGAGATACCGTCATTGTGACATTTGAACGTGCAGGCCAGGAAGGCTATGAAGAGCTTTCGGTTGAGGCGGTACTTACAGGAAAGAACGGTTAAATAAAATATGTCTGAAAATAAAACACACGAATATTGCTATGTCTGCCGGCGTGACGAAGAGCATGCGGGCAGACTTTTAAGAATACCCGGAGGAATGCATATATGTCTTGACTGCCTCCAAAAAACAATGGACCAGATAGAAGGTTCGGGGTACTCCATGCCGCCGTTTTTCGGCGGAACAACGCCGAATCAGGGCGGAAGCGCGCCGAAAAATTCGGTGGATAAAGACGGAGTGGAACATATATCGGGTGAGGTCGTAAATACAAAAGAAGCAGAAAATGATGAGAGCGGAAAAGAAAATAAAGGGAACAAAACTGCGCCTCATCCGATGAAAGGAATTCCTAATATAAGCTTCATAAACCTTGCAGACCTTCAGGGCGGAATGGCAAAGAAGCAGGCAAAAAGGCAGTCTCCAAAGGAGAGAAAAGGGCCGCTTGTAGACCCCGAAAAGGTTTTGCCTCCTCATAAGCTCAAGGAAAAGCTTGATGAATATGTTATCGGCCAGGAAAAGGCAAAAAAGGCAATTTCAGTGGCTGTATACAATCACTACAAAAGGATAATTGCCGGAGAAAGAATCGAAAAAGAAGACGGCGTTGAAATCGAAAAATCAAATATTTTGATGATCGGACCGACCGGCTGCGGAAAAACATATATTGTCAAAACACTTGCAAAAATTCTTGATGTGCCTCTTGCAATCACGGATGCAACATCGCTGACGGAAGCAGGATATATCGGCGATGACATAGAAAGCGTGCTTTCAAAGCTTCTGCAGGCTGCGGACAATGATGTGGACAGAGCCGAAATCGGAATTGTTTTTATTGATGAGATTGACAAGATTGCCAAGAAAACTTCAAACAGGGGCCGTGATGTGAGCGGAGAATCCGTTCAGCAGGGGCTTCTTAAGCTTCTTGAAGGAAGCGAAGTGGAGGTTCCCGTCGGTGCAACAAGCAAGAATGCGATGGTTCCGCTTACAACGATGAACACGAAAAATATACTGTTTATCTGCGGGGGCGCATTCCCTGATTTGGAAGACATAATCAAAGAGCGACTCACGGAAAGGTCGTCGATTGGTTTTAATTCGGAACTTAAAGATAAATATGATGATGAAGATTTGGTAAGCAAGGTAAGAACCGATGACTTAAGGAAATTCGGCATGATACCTGAATTTTTGGGAAGGCTTCCCATTGTGGTGACTTTGCAGAAGCTTACGGACGAAATGCTTGTGCAGGTTCTTAAAGAACCCAAAAATGCAATCCTTAAGCAGTATCAGAAACTCCTTGAGTTAGATGAAGTTGCGCTTGAGTTTGAAGACGATGCTCTCATGGCGCTTACAAAGCGTGCCGAAGAAAGAAAAACGGGAGCCAGAGGCTTACGTTCGATAATAGAAGAGATAATGCTCGATATTATGTATGAAATCCCCAAGGATGACAGCATAGGCAAAGTTATCATCACAAAGGACTATATCGAAAACCACGGTGCTCCGATCATCGAACTTCGAAGCAACGATGCAAAGAAAAAAGAACTGAAGGCATTTGCGGCTGCGCCCGCTTTGGAAGAAAAGGGCAATCTTTAAGTTGACAAATAATCGGCGTTGGTTGTAGAATAGCGAATGTTGACATGTGCATTTAGCTCAGCTGGATAGAGCGTCTGGCTACGGACCAGAAGGTCGGGGGTTCGAATCCTCTAATGCACGCAAAGGCAGTCCTTCTGTATCGAAGGGCTGCCGTTTTATATGGGTGATATATGAACAAAGAAGAATTTTTAAGAGAATTACGGGGCAAAATAACAGGGAAAATTCCGCAGGATGATGTGGAACAGCAGATAAATTATTATGCCTCATATATTGATGACGAGGTTTCGCACGGAAGAGATTTAAATGAAGTGCTTGATGAGCTGGGAGATCCGCAGCTTATCGCAAAAACCTTGTATGAAGCCTCGGACGGAGGATATTTGGATTCAAGCGGAATTACGGCTTCTCAAAATCCGAACTCGCAGACAAGCAATGCGGGCACGAGACATGAAAGCGGGCAGTATGAAGGAGGATACGCCAAACACTCGGGCACTTCCTACGAAAGATATGCAGGGCATACGCAAAATGCGCAGAAGGAAGCAAAGAAGGCGGCATTCAAGGCGAAAACCTGGCTTATATTGATTTTCGCAGCAGTCATAGTGATAGCTGCTTTGCTGATCTTTTTTGTGGTCAGAGTGGGGGTCTTCCTTTTCACAAATCTGATACCGTTTATCATTGTTGCTTTGATAATTGTTGTTCTGCTCATATTTCTCAGACGGCGATAAAGAAAAAAGGACTTGGGGAGAACCAAGTCCTTTTTGAGGGGAGTATAAATAAATAATAAGGGTTATATGCAAAGACATTCGTCTCTGCTATGTGAAGTGTACTATTTAATGTATTAAAAAACAATAGGAATTTATTGAATTTGTTATGCAAAAAATGAATAACCAAATTTTTGCGCAAGCGGAGAAACATAAAACATGAAATACGAACTTACTGCACCCTGCCATTTCGGACTTGAGGCGGTGCTCAAGAAGGAGCTTACCGAGCTTGGCTTTAATATCGTAAAAACCGAAGACGGCAGAGTCACATTTGAATCTGATAAGAGAGGAATTGCAAAAGCAAATATCTTTTTGAGGACTGCCGAACGGGTTTTGATAAGAACAGCAGAATTTAAAGCGGTCACTTTTGATGAGCTCTTTGAAAATATCAAGGCTGTTCCGTGGGAAAATTATATTCCGGAAAATGCAAGATTCTGGGTGAAAAAGGCTTCATCCGTAAATTCAAAACTGTTCAGTCCGTCGGATATACAAAGCATCGCAAAGAAGGCTGTTGTGGAAAGGCTGAAACAGGCATACAAAACCGATTTTCTGCCTGAAGGCGGAAATGAATATCCTTTAAGAATTTTCATACACAAGGATATTGTGACTGTAACGC
>CAVHKC010000012.1:14610-15450 GCA_963636455.1 Ruthenibacterium lactatiformans | reverse complement strand
ATATTGGAAGAATAAAATATCTTTTGGATGCAGCAAAGAACGACATCTTATCAGAATGCGGAAAGACTGCGGCTTGGTGCAAAAGGCTTTGCTAAAAAAGCTTATGCATAAAGTGCAGCACCGCCGGCTGAATAAATATATAAATAAGGAGTGATAACAAATGGCAAACGAAAAAGGAAATTTATCAATACACAGCGAAAACATTTTTCCGATTATAAAAAAGTGGTTATATTCGGATCAGGACATCTTTATCAGAGAGCTTATTTCAAACGGCTGCGATGCCATAACAAAGCTTCGTAAGCTTGAGGCAATCGGGGAGTATCATTTTGACCCGGATCAAAGCTTTTCGATCCAGGTGATTGCAAATCCCAAGGAAAAGACGCTCAAATTCATTGATAACGGCATCGGAATGACCGGCGAAGAAGTCAAGAAATATATCAACCAAATTGCATTTTCCGGTGCGGAAGCATTTTTGAACGAATACAAAAACAAGACAAACGAAGACCAGATAATCGGTCATTTCGGCCTTGGATTTTATTCTGCATTCATGGTTGCGGACAAAGTTACGATTGAAACGCTTTCATATAAGAAGAACGTAAAAGCCGTTTATTGGGAGTGCGACGGCGGAACGACTTTCGAAATGCATGATTCCGACAAGGATACCGTCGGCACGGAGATTACGCTTTATTTGAACGAAGACTGCTATGAATATTCAAATGAATACAGAGTGAAGGAAGTGCTCAAAAAGTACTGCTCATTCATGCCCGAAGAAATTTATTTTGTAAACACAGAAGACCTTCTTGGAAAAAAAGCAAAGGAAGAAGAGGAAGAAAAAAAAAC
>CAVHKC010000012.1:5380-14569 GCA_963636455.1 Ruthenibacterium lactatiformans | reverse complement strand
CCTTGTTTGCAGGCGTTAGCTCTGTCTCTGCACAAGAAGAAGAAGAAGAGGAAGAAAAAAAAGCCGAAGAAGAAGCAAAAAGGCAGGCTGAAGGCGGAGAGGAAGCCGAAGCTCCGGAAGCTGAAGCAGAACCGGCCGAAGATGATAAAAAGGAAACTGAAGAAGCAGAAGAAGGCCCCAAGCCTATAAACAACACGCATCCTTTGTGGACGAAGCACCCCAACGAGTGCACGGAAGAAGAATATAAGGAATTTTACAGGGAAGTGTTCAACGACTTCAAAGATCCGCTGTTTTGGATACACCTCAATATGGATTATCCGTACAACATCAAGGGAATCCTTTATTTTCCGAGATTGGACAACAAATACGAGCGCATCGAAGGAACAATAAAGCTCTACAACAATCAGGTCTTTGTTGCAGATAATGTAAAAGAAGTTATTCCTGAATTTCTGCTTTTGTTAAACGGAATCATAGACTGCCCAGATCTGCCGCTTAATGTTTCGAGAAGTGCATTGCAAAATGATGGCTTCGTGAAGATTATCTCCGATTACATCACAAAGAAGGTTGCCGACAAATTAAGCGGAATGTGCAAAACCGAAAAAGATGAATATGAAAAATATTGGGACGATATCAGCCCGTTCATTAAGTTCGGCTGCCTGAAAGATACGAAGTTTTGCGAAAAGATGAAGGATTATATCCTCTTCAAGAACTTAGACGACAAATATCTTACGCTGCCTGAGCTTATAGGCGAAAATGAGGGCGAGGCGGAAGGAACGGTTTATTATGTTTCGGACAGGACGATCCAGGGCCAGTATATAACAATGTTCAAAGAAGAGCATATGGATGCTGTATATCTTGAGCATGTGATTGATTCGTCATTTATAACACAGCTTGAAGCAAAGAATGAAAAACTGCACTTCAAGCGCATAGATACCGCACTTTCCGACACATTCAAAAACGAAACCTCGGAAGAAGAAACAAAGAAGCTTGAAGGCGAAGCTGAAGAACTCCAGACAAAGGTAAGAAAAATAACAGGCGTTGAAAAACTGAATATTAAGCTTGAAAATTTGAAAAATCCCGAAATTTCTTCCATGCTCACGGTTTCCGAAGAAGACAAACGTATGGAAGAAATGATGATGCATATGAGCTTCGGCAACATGAACATCGATCAATTCAAGACGCCGGGAACGCTTGTTTTGAATGCAAACAACGACCTTGTCAAATATGTGCTTGAGCACAAAGACGGTGAAAACACGGACATTTTCTTGGAACAGCTTTATGACCTTGCAAAGCTTGGAAACGAGCCGCTTGAGCCTTCCGACATGGCAAAGTTCATCGCACGGTCGAACAAGATTATGCTGCTTCTTGCAAAATAGCGCAATTTAGGTGCAGACCTAAAAAATTAAAATTGTGTAAAGTGAATTCGGGTTGGCAAATTCATAAAACTGCAATATGTGTGCCAATCATGCAAAACAGATGATGCCGAACAGGAAAAATTCGTTTATAATAGCGGATGGTAATTCCTGTTCGGTATTATCTGTAAAGAAAAGAAAAAGGCGGATGTTTTATCATGGCAGATGAAAAATTGACAAATGAAAGCGGATGCAGCCACGACTGCGGAAGCTGTGAAAGTGCGGGAGGATGTTCGAGCGCAAATCCCGCAAGCTTTTTGGAACCTCAAAATCAGTTCAGCGACATCAAGCATGTAATAGGCGTTGTAAGCGGCAAAGGCGGAGTGGGAAAGTCTTTGGTTACGGGCCTTCTTGCGGTTGAACTTTCGAAAAAAGGATATAAAGTAGGAATACTTGATGCCGATATCACCGGCCCTTCCATCCAGAAAATGTTCGGAATAGCAGGCCATGCAAAGGGAAGTGCGGGCGGAATTCTGCCAGAAATCACGGCAAACGGAATCGAGATTATGTCGATAAATCTTCTGCTTGAAGATCCCGAAAGCCCGGTTATATGGAGAGGCCCCGTGCTTGCAGGTGTTGTGAAGCAGTTTTGGAACGAAGTTGTTTGGGGGGAATTGGATTACCTTTTGGTCGATATGCCTCCCGGAACAGGTGATGTTCCGCTGACTGTTTTTCAGTCGCTTCCGCTTGACGGAATCGTTATTGTCACATCGCCTCAAAGCCTTGTTTCGATGATTGTAAAAAAGGCTTATTATATGGCAGAAACGATGAACATTCCGATTCTGGGAATTGTTGAAAACTACAGCTATTATGAGTGCCCTGACTGCAGGAAGAAGATAAACATTTTCGGAGAAAGCAATATCGACAAGGTTGCAGAAGAACTGAAACTCGATGTCTTAGGGAAACTTCCGATCGACCCTTCCATGGCAAAGCTTGCAGATGAAGGAAAATTTGAATATACGGAAAACAAATATATAAGCGGTGCCGTTGAGAAGATAGAAAGTCTTAATGCGCTCAAAAAATAATTATATAAAATATACGGGAATTTTAAATTCAACACTGGTGGAAACGATTAACATCGGCAGAATAGGAAATATACATTAATAAGAGGCAAAAATGAAAGAATATTACGAAATGACCATTGCGGGCTGCAAAAGAAAGCTGCCCATGTGTAAACTTGATAACGGTCTGGTGATTGCAGGCTTTGTGATTTTCGGCGATGTGAAGCTTACATGCGCATGTGCCGCTGAGCTTTTGAAAAGAGTACCGGAATTTGACTACATGATTGCGCCAGAAGCAAAAGCGATTCCGCTTGTCTATGAAATGGCAAAGCAAAGCGGGAAGAATGAATATCTCCTTGCAAGAAAAGCTCCGAAAGCCTATATGAAGGGCGTTTTCAAGTATGAATACACATCGATTACCACAAAGGGCAAACAGACCTTGTATATGGATCTTTCGGATGCCGAAAAGATGAAGGGCAAAAGGATTTTGATAGTAGATGACGTTGTTTCCACCGGAGAATCCCTCAAGGCAATGGAAGAGCTTGTGAGCAAAGCCGGCGGAAAAATTGCGGGCAAAGCTTTCATACTTGCAGAAGGCGATGCGGCAAAGAGAGATGATGTGATTTTCCTTGAGCCGCTTCCGTTGTTTGATGCAGAGGGAAATCCCCGAAAATAAGATGCATTTTGTGAGGTTTGTATGAGCAGCAGCGAAAACAAAAACAGAAACAAATATGCGGATTCGCGTTACGGAAGCCGAGAATATTCAAGCACCGAAAAAGTCCTTCGTGAAGATGAAATAAGAAGGCGAAAAAGCGGATATTACAAGAAAAGGAAGAAAAGAAGACAAAAAATTTTGCTTTCTGTTCTTATAATAATCCTTGTCGCCGTGGGTGTTTTTTTCGGCATTCGTGCAATCAAAGGAAAAAATTCCGAAACCCGGTATTACCTTGCTTCAAACGATGCTCAGGTTAAGCTTTTTACATATGATGAATACGGATATCTCGTTTCAAACGACACTGCGCAAAGAGGAACGGAAGTGACATCTTCCGGAAAGACGATTGAAAACAACGGAGTCACATATACGCAAATTCAATATGACGGCGGAACATATTATATAATCGGAGATTTTCTTTCAAAGGATTTTAATGATATCGTAAGAGAAAAAACAAAATATGTAAGAACAGCCGTCACGGTCTACGAAGATGAAGAAACTCCTTCGATTGAAAGCTGGCTCAAGAAAGGAAGCGAGCTTGAAGTTTTGGGCTATGACAAGCTTTTGGAAGACGGAAGCGTCAACATGTACAATATCAAGTCAGGAGATGTTACGGGCTGGGTTTACGGAAAGTATCTGACGAACACCTATGAAACAGCCATGGCTGTATATAACGAAAACGGCGAAGACAGCCTCCACAAGACAAGAATTTATGACGGCTTGGACCTTGGCGGCGGAGACCCCGCAAATCTGGATTGGTATCCTTATGAAAAGCCGAATTTCGAAAGCAATCCTGTCAAGCAGAATGCCAGGGCAATGTATCTGACAATCGAAAGTGTGTCGAAAATCGATGATTATATCAAGCTTGCAAAATCCTGCGGCTGCGATACTTTTGTCATCGATGTAAAGGATGACGGACTTGCATATGATTCTGATGTTGCAAACGAGATGACGCCGACTTCCGTGAAAACCGCATATTATAAAAAAGCTGATTATCAAGCACAGGTTAAGAAGGCGAAGGATGCTGGAATATATATTGTCGGCCGTATAGTTGCTTTCAAGGACACTCTTTTTGCAAAAGACCACCCCGAATCCGCAATCGAATCTTCGGCTGCATCGTCCACATGGCCTTCGGCATATTCAAGGACGGCTTGGGAATACAATGTAAAGCTTGCACTTGAGGCGGCAGAGCTTTGCGGCTTCAACGAAATTCAGTTCGACTATGTGCGTTTCCCGGAAGAATCCTACAAAATGTCGCAGGTTTCGGATACGGATTTCAAAAATACATACGGTGAAGGCAAATGCGAAGCAATACAAAATTTTGCATTTTATGCGGCAGATCAGCTTCATAAAGCGGAGGTTTATGTGTCGTTTGACGTGTTCGGAGAGTGTGCCGGAGAATATGTTACCGCATACGGGCAGTACTGGCCTGCAATTTCAAATGTTATAGATGCGATAAGCGGAATGCCCTATACCGACCACTTCGGAACGGCAACAGACACATGGTCGGACCCGTACACAACCTTGTATGACTGGGGCGTCAAAGCCGCAAAGAGGCAGAGCGAAATCCCGACGCCTGCAATCGCAAGAACATGGCTTACATGCTACAACACGCCTTGGTGGAGCCCTACCGTCACATACGATGCTTCCAAAATGGAAGCTCAGGTCAAAGGCCTTATAGATGCCGGACTCCCGGGCGGATTCATGACATGGAACGGCAAGGCAAACATAGATAAGTACACAGAAGTAAAAGACTTCTGGGGATATGATTACGATTGGTATAAGGTTGCCGAAGATCCGAACAAGAAAAGCTCGGATACTTCGGCTTCCGAAGAAACGACAGCAGAAACCGAAACAACCAAATAGCCGTAAGAAAATTGTGATTCATTACAAAAGCAGTGAAGGCATTGCCTGCTTGGCATCAGCAGATTTTAAGGCAAGGATAAATAAAAAAGGACTGTGGCATGCGCCGGCAGTCCTTTTTTTAAATTTAATCAAGTTGTTATGCGGGGATTTCCAAATCCGAATCATTTTTTATAAATTCTTCAAATGCTTCAAAGAATGCATCCACATTTTCGATAGGAGTTCCGGGAGGAACATCACATCCTGATGAAAGCCAGAAGTTCTTGTATTTGCTGCAGTTTTCAAGAAGTGCCAAAACATCTTTGCGAACCTTTTCCGGCGTTCCGCCCATGATAACCTCAGCCGGAGCAATGTTTCCTAAAATGAAAACATCTTCGGGAGCAATTTTCAAAACATCTTCGATGTCGATTGAGTTTCCGAAATGATAACCCACGCAGCCTGTGGAGAAGATGTCTTCAGCCTGCTTAACCGCACCGTTTCCGCAGTTGTGATATATGATAATGAAGTTGTCGTCTTGGACTTCATCGGCAATTTTCTTTACATAATCGCTTGAAAATTCTCTTGCAAGGTCGGGAGAGAGAATTCCTGCCAAGGGCTCTGCCATAACAACGCCCTGAGCACCGTCTTTTTTGAAAAGCTTCATGTTTTCGATGATGAAGCCTGTAACTTTTTCAAGAATGCAATGAACCATTTCGGGCTCTTCATAGCAATTGATCATTGCTTCGTTAACATCCATAAGCCTGCCTGCAAGCGAGAACGGACCGATGCATTCTGCAAGAAGGGGTCTGTCTGTGATGAGTTCCTTCATTTTTTTCAGTCCTTCATGAACAGTGCCTGTTCTTCCTGTTCCGATTTCGGGAACTTTCAATGCTTCGGCTTCTTCCGGAGTGGAGATGAGCATTCCCGTGATTGTCGGAATTTCATGGTCCGAATAAACGCAGTTTGCACCGAATGCTTCTGCTTCCACGGAAAGGTCCATATATGCCAATGCAACCGGCATATTGTATCTGTCTGTGATTGCTTTTACGCCCTTAGCCTGATTGTCTGCATCCGTAAGCAGCTGCCTTGTGTTGATTCCCAAAAGCTTTACTGCCGGAAATGTCAGGATCGGAAGGGGCCTTTTTGTGGGGTCTGCGTGCATGTCGTGCACCCAGTCACTCATTTTTTCATATACTGCCATTTTCACACCTCATTTTCTTTCATTTTGATTGCCTGCTTAAAGACTTTCAACCGGTATTTTGTCCTAAGCGGTTAATATAATGTTTTGATTTACACAAAAATTATATAAATATATTTTGCGCTAATCTTTAATGATTTATTTATTTTTGGAAAAATTTTTTTTGATTTTTGCAGAAATGCCGATAAATAAAAGCCTACACAAAAGGTAGGCTTTAAAAGACTCTGCAAAAGAATATCGCAGACCGAAAGTGTAAAAATTTTACGAAATCAAAAAATCAAAGCATTGATTTTTTATAATAAAATTTCAATAATTTTTTATTCGTCCGGCAAATCGAAGTGGATATCCGGCGTGTCTTTGTGTATGCAGTCAAACGCATATCCCTTTCCTAAAAATTCGGGGATAAGCTTCTTTAACATTTCAGGGCCGGTCGTTTTTGTTTCGGCATCATGCATAAGCAAAACAATTGTATCCTGGTCGGTTTCTTCGCCCCAGTAGGAAATATCGGCAGAGGCGGATTCATACAGCACATCAACATCGCCCGTAACATATGCCGCATCGGAAGAGCTTGCGTTCCAGTCCACATATTTCATGCCGATACTGTTGATATAATCGACAAAATCAGCCATTTTCATATTGCCCGCAGCCTGATGAACCTCATTGTTGGAACCGCCTGGGAATCTGTAAAGAAAGATTTCCTGACCTGTGTATTCCTGGAGAAGGTTCCTTAATGATGTCACGTCATTTTGGAAATTTTCCATACTTGCATAAATCGTGTCGTAATCATGCGAGTAAGAATGTACGCCGATAGCGTGACCGTCGTTTGCAAGCTTCTGGTAGGTTTCCTTTGAACCGTATCCCAGAGTGAAAAAGGTTGCCTTGATATTATATTGGTCAAGGACTGCAAGGATATCGTCCGTAACGGAGGAAGGGCCGTCGTCAAATGTGAGATAGATTGTTTTTCCGTTCCAGTTGTCGGGCTTTACAATCGTAGTATTGGAAGTTGACGATGCAGTGGTTGTTTCCGCTGCAGCCTCCGTTGTGGTTTCACCTGTGGTTTCGCCTTCGGTTGTTGTCTCCTGCGAAACAGGTGTGGTGGTTTCGTTATTGCTTTTCTTGTTTTTTGCTCCGTTTGCAATCAATGTTATGACAAGTACAATAACAACGATTATCACCACAAGAGCGATAGTCCTTGTGATAAGGACTTTCCTTTTCCTTCTTTGCATTTCCTGCTTTGAAGGACGCCTTCTGCGGGGAGGCTGTCCGCCGTTTTGCCCGCCTTGTGTTCTTGCTGCGTTTCTCATTTCCGTACTCTTGTGCGGAGTTCTTTTTTCTTCCATTATTAATTCCTTCAATCTCAAAAATTTCAGCGAAACAATTCTAATACAAAACGCAGGAGAATAGAATAGTTTTTTCTATGTTTCTTAAAAAAATCATAAAAAAATCGCAAGTTTCCGCCCATAATTTTATATTTAAAAAATTGACGATATGTCATGCATTATAGTATAATGCACCACAGTCAAACTTCAGCCTATCACGAACGGGAATGTGTATTTTTGCAGGACCGGGTATTAAATAGGCTTATTTGATTGTGTTCAGCAAAGACGGAATGCCTTGGCAGAAGAATGCAGAAAATCTTTTTTGCGAAGGCGCAAAAAGCGAATATATTTAAAATCCACAGACAAGGGAGAAATTAATGAAAGACTTATTTGAAAAATGCTACGAACCGCAGCTTCAGGACCAGCTTAAGGAAAAAGGAATTTATCCTTATTTCAGGGCACTTGAAAGCAGACAGGACGTTGAAGTTATAATGGAAGGCAAACGCCGTATTATGCTTGGCTCCAACAACTATCTCGGGCTGACAGTTCAGCCTGAAATCATCGAAGCCGGAGTTGAAACTTTGAAGAAATACGGAACGGGCTGTTCCGGCTCAAGATTTCTGAACGGAACACTGCAGCTTCATTATGAACTTGAAGACGAACTCAAAAAGTTTCTTGGAAAGGAAGACTGCATAACATTTCCCACGGGATTCATGTCCAATCTGGGAATTATAGCATCCCTTGTCGGAAGGCACGATTATGTCATTCTCGACAAAGAAGACCATGCTTCGATATATGACGCCGCAAGGCTTTGCTACGGCACAATGCTTCGCTACAAGCATGCGGATATGAAAGATCTTGAAAAGCAGCTTAAGGCAGTGCCTGAAGAATCGGGCTGCCTTATCGTAACGGACGGAGTCTTCTCCATGGGCGGAGATATCGCTAATCTTCCTGAAATCGTGAAATTGGCAAGGCAGTACGGCGCAAGAATTCTTGTTGACGATGCCCACGGTCTTGGGGTTTTGGGAAAAGGCGGAAGAGGAACCGCAAGCTATTACGGACTCGAAGACGAAGTTGACATATATATGGGAACATTTTCAAAGTCCCTGGCTTCGCTTGGAGGTTATATGGCAGCCGAGGGAAGAGTGGTTGATTATGCAAGACACAATGCAAGGCCATATATGTTTGCAGCGTCGATCCCTCCCACACAAACGGCAGTCGCACTTGCGTCATTAAGATATATCGAGGCACATCCGGAGCTTCCCGATAAGCTTCAGGCAAATGCTGCAAGGTTCAGAAAGAATCTTATCGAGCGTGAAGTAAAAATCATCGAGGCACCCACGCCTATCGTGCCGATTTTCACATACGAGCCGGAAAACACATTGAAGAAGCAAAAAGCAATTTATGATGCCGGAGTCTATGTAAATTCTGTTCTTCCGCCGGCATGCGCACCGGGCGAATGTCTGCTTCGCACAAGTCTTATGGCTTCGCATACGGATGCCCTTATTGACGAAGCATCAGACATAATCGCAAAAGTCATGCATGAAGAACAGTAACAATGAAGCTTTTAAGTAAGGCGAAAAAATGAAAACAGCAATAGTCACGGGCGGCTCTTCCGGCATAGGAAAAGCCGCTGCCGAAAACCTTGCAAAGGCAGGGCTTAAGGTATATGAGTTCAGCAGAAGAGAAGTACATAACGATGGAG
>CAVHKC010000012.1:2106-5370 GCA_963636455.1 Ruthenibacterium lactatiformans | reverse complement strand
TCACAGATGAAGCGGCAGTTTCAAAAGCGGTTTCTGCGGTGATTGAAAAAGAAGGCAAAATCGACATTTTGGTGAATGTTGCCGGAATGGGAATTTCGGGAGCGGTGGAATTTACTTCGCTTGAGGATGCCAAAAGGCAGTTTGATGTGAACTTTTTCGGGATGGTTAATACGACAAAAGCGGTGCTTGGGCATATGCGCAGGCAAAAAGAGGGCAGAATCGTAAACATCAGCTCGGTTGCCGCACCGATACCGATCCCATTTCAGGCTTTTTATTCTGCAAGCAAGGCTGCAATCAACTCATATTCTGCGGCACTTGCAAACGAGGTTGCGCCTTATGGCATAACGGTTGCTGCCGTAATGCCGGGAGATATTGCATCAGGTTTTACCGATGCACGAAAGAAAACAGTTGAAGGCGATGCCGAATACGGAGGGCGAATATCCAAAAGCGTCATGCTCATGGAGCGTGACGAAAGAACAGGAATGTCGCCTGAAGAAGCAGGAAGCTATATTGCCCAAATCGCACTTAAAAGCCATGTGAAGCCGTATTATGCAATAGGCCTTAAATACAAGGCTTTCTGCGTTATCATGAAGCTTCTTCCCATTAGGCTTTCAAACAAGATGATAGGCATGATATATGCCAAATAAAACGGTGAAAAAATGCTTAACGAAAAGAAAGTGAAGCTTATGACAGAGGTTGCGTCATATGAATATTCACGGGGAAAAGAAGCGATAAGAATAGATAAGCTTTATGAGAAAAGCCGTGCGGCAGCGGTTTTTAAAGACAGCGTGCCGATGGGAATCATTACATTCATTCTTTCAGCCCTTCTTGTGGCGGCATTCGGTACAGAATGGATCATAGATGTTTATGAAAAATTGGGGCTTACACTTTCGTGCGTTTTGGGTATTTTGATTTTGATTGCATTCGTTGCGCTTTATTGCCTTTATTCAGGCATTATTTTGAAAAGAAAATACGATGAAAACAGAGGAAGAGTGTGGAAATATAAGTTCAACCGCAGAAAACTCAAAGATTTATACGAACAAGGGGAAGTGCCGAATAAAAATCAATGAGAAGTCTTATTGCATTAAGAAACAGCATAGAGGAATTTTCCAAAGCTCATTACAGAATCACAAGCTATATTGTTAAGCTTGTGATTGTATTTGGCTCGCTTATGATTATCAGGGCGAATACGGGATATAACACACTTTTGTCAAACCTTGCGGTTATAATTATTCTTGCGTTTGCATGTGCGTTTATTCCTTTGAGGATTTTGCTGTTTGTGCTGCTTGCGTATGTTGCGCTTCAGCTTTTCAGCTTATCGGCAGGAATAGCCATAGTTTCGGTGATAATACTTTTGATAATGTACATGATTTATTTCAGGTTTTCAAAGAAGCATGCGTATGTGGTTATTCTGCTTCCGCTGCTTTTTATGATAAAAATACCGCTTGTCATACCGCTTTTTCTTGCGGTGACGGCGTCGTTTTATTCGGTAGTGCCTGTGATTTTCGGAACGGTTATCTACTACATGCTAAGATATATTAATCTTAATGCAACGGTTTTCAGCAGTTCGGCGCAGACGCAGGAGATGACTAAGGTTTCGCTTTTCTTGGAAGGAACATTTGCAGGAAGTGAATTTTTGTATACACTTGCAGTCATGATAATTGTTTTTGTCGTGACATATCTGATAAAAAGGAGACCGTCGAATTATTCAAACGATATGGCGGTGGCAATCGGAACAGGCCTGTACATTATATTGCTCATAATAAGCAATATGGCTTTCGGAACAATAACTGCCGCAAAGCTTTGGACCGTTGTCTTGGGGGCTGTTGTTTCGGCTGTTATCGCAGAGCTGCTCCACAATGTGGTGCTTCCTTTGGACTACACAAGAACGGAGCTTTTGCAGTTTGAAGACAACGAATATATATATTATGTAAGAGCAGTGCCGAAAGCTGCGATTGAAAAGGAAACGGTTCATGTAAACCGCATAAATACAAGGAAACGCAAAAACTGACGAAAGGAGCTTTTAAGTGACAATCTGGCAGAATATAGTTACATATTTCAACAGATATTTGGCTTTCCCGAATATTACGGTCATAGATATAATCGAGATTTTGATTATCGCTTTTATATTCTATGAGCTTATGATTTGGTTCAAAAGAACAAGAGCCTGGACACTGTTTAAGGGAATAGTGATTATTCTCATTATGGTGCTGCTTGCGGCTGTCTTTAATTTCAACACAATTCTTTGGATAGCAAGCAAGGTTGTGGGCCTCGGTGTTATTGCGCTTGTTATCATATTCCAGCCGGAGCTTCGAAGGGCTCTTGAGCAGCTGGGAAGAAAGAGCATATTTGTCAATATCTTCGGAAATTCTTCGTCTGGTTCGGGGACAGAAAGGTTCTCGGACAAAACAATGGAAGAAATTTTGAAAGCTGTTGACGAGCTTGCAAGAGAAAAAACAGGTGCGCTTATCTGCATCGAAAGGGATGAAAGCCTTGCAGAATACGAATCTACGGGAATTGCGATTGATGCGGTTGTTTCAAGCCAGCTGCTTGTCAATATTTTTGAAGACAAAACTCCGCTTCATGACGGCGCGGTTATCATTAGAGACAACAGAATAGTTTCGGCAACGAGCTATCTGCCGATGTCTCAGTCAAGAGATATCGGGAAGCAGTACGGCACAAGACACCGTGCGGCAAAGGGTGTAAGCGAGCTTACGGATGCCTTCACGATTGTCGTTTCGGAAGAAACAGGGAAAATTTCGGTCACATATATGGGCGACTTTTTCACAAATGTATCAGAGGCGGACCTTAAGAATCAGCTTATCGAAATTCAGGAAAGCGATGTTTCGGATATCACCATTTGGAAACGCATGAGAAGCTGGCTTACAAGCTCCGGAAAGGAGGAAGAAGGCAATGAAGAAAGCAGTGCTGAAGATAGCAAAAACGCTTAAAAGCTTCGTGACCACAAATGTCGGCTACAAAATTCTTGCGCTGGTATTTGCTTTTATCCTCTGGCTTGTTGTTGTGAATGTTCAAAATCCTGCTTCGACAAGAACCTTCACAAATATACCGGTAACCATAATAAACGAGGAAAGCGTGCTTGACGGAGATCATATTTATACAATAAAATCCGGCGATACGGCAACGATAACGGTTTCGGGAACAAGGACCGTTCTTGCGGCTCTTTCCGCTTCGGATTTTGTCGCAACGGCTGATTTTTCTTCGCTTTCAATAACGAATGCGGCTCCGATATCAGTATCTCTT
>CAVHKC010000012.1:0-2096 GCA_963636455.1 Ruthenibacterium lactatiformans | reverse complement strand
ATTCCAATCAGATAGATATTAACGTAAAAACCAAAAGCATGGTAATTGATATCGAGGATTTGGTGGCAAAAACGATTCCTGTTGAAATCGAATATACCGGAAAGCAGCCGGATGACCTTCAAATCGATGAGGTGACAATAAATCCGGAAGAGCTTACCGTCTATGTTCCGAAAAGCAAGGAAGATATCGTTGCAAAAGCAATTGTTACGGTTGATTATGAGGATATAGTAATCGGCAAGGTTATGACATTCAAATCAAAAATCGTGGATTATAACGGCAAAGAAGTCACAATGGATAATGGTGTCGAAATAAGCAGCGAAGAAGTGAATGTGGCATTTGAAACATATGTTGAAAAAGAAGTATCCGTGAAAGCCGAGTATTTCGGAACTCCTGCGGAAGGATACAGCGTTTCTTCGGTAACGGTTTCGAAGCAGACGGTGAAAATTAAAGGGCCGGAGGATGTTTTGAAAGACCTTACGGCAGTTGAAATTCCTAAGTCCAAAATAAATATTTCAAACAAGACTACGGATGTTTCGGAAGTGATAAAATTACAGGATTGTCTGCCTTCGGATGTGACTCTTGAAGACGATGAAAGTACAGAAGTTACGGTTACGGTTCATATAAAGCAGGATGAAAGTGAAAATTGAGGTATAAAAAATGAAAGTTTTGGTTACGGGCGGTGCAGGTTATATCGGCTCTCATGCGGTTGTTGAACTGCTTGATGCCGGATATGAGGTTTCGGTTGTCGACAATCTTGCAAACTCCTCAGAGGAAGCACTTGAAAGAGTGAAAAAAATTACAGGCAAAAACTTTTCTTTCTACAAAGAAGATATCAGGAACAAAAAAGCTCTGGAAGAAATTTTTGAAAAAGAAAAGCCTGAAGCCGTGATTCATTTTGCGGGGCTTAAGGCAGTCGGAGAATCGGTTGAAAAGCCGCTTATGTATTACGACAACAATATCATCGGAACCATAACATTGCTTAAGGTGATGGATGAAAAGAATGTTAAAAACATGGTTTTCAGCTCGTCTGCCACGGTTTATGGAAATCCCGAAAGCGTTCCCATAGGAGAAGATGCAAGAACATTCACGACAAAGCCTTACGGGCGCACGAAGCTTATGATAGAAAAGATGCTTACGGATATATGTGCGGCAGATCCCGAATGGAATGCAATGCTGCTTCGCTATTTCAACCCCATCGGTGCACATGAAAGCGGAATGATAGGAGAAGACCCCAAGGGAATCCCGAATAATCTGCTTCCTTATGTTGCGCAGGTTGCGACAGGCAGGCTTGAAAGAATAAATGTGTTCGGAGATGACTATGACACCTGCGACGGAACAGGAGTCAGAGACTATATCCATGTGGTGGATTTGGCAAAGGGGCATGTTAAGGCTCTTGAAAAAATAGTTTGCAATCCGGGACTTAAGATATATAATCTCGGAACAGGGAAAGGATACAGCGTCCTTGAAATTATTGCCGCTTTCCAAAAGGCATGCGGAAAGGAGCTTCCGTATGTTATCACGGAAAGAAGAGCGGGAGATGTGGATTCGTGCTATGCAGAGTGCAGCCTTGCAAAGGATGAACTCGGCTGGGAGGCAAAGTTCGGAATAGACAAGATGTGCCAGGACCTTTGGAATTGGCAAAGCAAGAATCCAAACGGATATGAAAACAAATAGAGATCAATATAAAAAACTGATAATTTTCGCCGAACTGATCGTGCTTTTTTCGATATTCACGGTCATGTTCGGTGTTATATGGTATGACTGTTTTGTGCCCGACCTTGCCATCGGGCTTTTCAGACGTGGGCATTGGGCGGTTATAGGCGCTTATGCGCTTATGCTTTTTCTCTTCGGAAAGCTTTTCGGCTGTTTCAGAGTCAGCATTGCGAGAAGAACGGATATGTTCTTTTCGTTTATTTTCAATATTTTGATAACAAATCTGATAATGTATTTTTTCATTGTCGGCTTAACGCTCGAATATGCGCATCTTTCGATATTCGTACTTTTGTTTGTTGCTGAAGTTGTCATTACGGTGCTTTGGATAATTGCGGTTTATACCGTCAATTCATATATTTATCCGCCGCATAACATGCTTCTTA
>CAVHKC010000011.1:0-15541 GCA_963636455.1 Ruthenibacterium lactatiformans | reverse complement strand
ATGATATATATAGACGATAATTTTGTTTTGAATAAGCTGAAAAGAAGAAAAACGGATGCACACAAAGGCGATTTTGGGAAAGTGCTTGTGTTTGCAGGTTCTGTCGGAATGGCGGGTGCGGCTGTGCTTTGCGGAAAGTCGGCGCTGAAAAGCGGTGCGGGATTGGTAAGATTTTTGCTTCCCTCAGCAGATGATCGGATATATACGATTTTGCAGACTGCAGTGTGCGAGGCAACCTGTGTTTTTGCAGATGAAGATGATTTTGGCATAAAAACAGAAGAAAAGCTGAACGAATACAGTGCAATTGCCGCAGGAAGCGGTCTTGGAAGAGATGCAGAAAGAATAAATTTGCTGAAAAAAATAATCAGGCGTTATAAAGGTGTTCTGGTGTTGGATGCGGATGCGTTGAATTTTATAAGCCAGGACAACGAAACGGCAAAGGAAGTGCGCAAATCCGAGGCGCAAATCATTATCACGCCGCATGTGGGAGAGGCAAAGAGGCTTCTTGGCACGTGCGAAGGGATCAAAGAGCTTGAGGCAAGAAAGAGGGCTGTTTCGGAACTTGCAGAAAAATACAACTGCATTGCGGTCCTGAAGGGCAGCGGAACACTCATCTGCAAGAATAATGTTATATATGAAAATACAACGGGAAACCCGGGGATGGCAACAGGCGGTTCGGGTGACTGCCTTTCGGGGATAATCGCATCCTTTGCGGCGCAGGGACACAGTGCATTTGATTCTGCCGCAATGGGCGTTTTTCTGCACGGAAAGGCGGGCGATTTGGCTGCCGAAAGGCTTTCGGAGCCGGCACTTACGGCAGGCGATATTTGTGAAAGTCTTCCTTATGCCATGAAAATGTATTATGATAAAATCGGAGCGGCAAAATGAACGAATATTTTAAGAAAATTGCAGATAAATTGGATATAGAAAAGATAGCACCCGAAAAGGGCTGTTTTGCAGGGCTTGAAAAAACCGTCGAAAGCATGCTCAAGCACCTTATGAGGGCACTGTTTCCGCATTATTTCGGGGACAGCTTTGAAAAGGATGTGCCTGCGGCAGCGGAGCATGTCGTGTTTGACGAAAAAATCAGAACAGAACTTGCACATGCCTACAAGCGGCTTGTTAAGGCACTTAATTATGTCAATGACGGCACATTTGATTCTGAGGAAGAAGCGAAAAAGGTCTTTGATGCGCTCCCCGACATATACGATGTTTTGAAAACTGATGTACAGGCGGCATATGAGGGCGACCCGGCCGCAAAAAATTATGCGGAAATCATCCTTTCATATCCTGCTTTTGGCGCTATTGCTATATACAGAATCGCTCATGTGCTTTATAATATGAACATTCCGATTCTTCCGAGGATGATGACCGAGCATGCGCACCGACTTACGGGAATCGACATACACCCCGGAGCAACAATCGGCCGTTACTTTTTCATAGACCACGGCACGGGAGTTGTAATCGGGGAAACAACCACTATAGGCGAGCATGTGAAGCTTTACCAGCATGTGACGCTCGGCGCAAAAAGTTTTGATGTCGAAGAAGACGGAACATTGGTAAAAGGCATTAAACGTCATCCTGATATCGGAAATAATGTTGTTATATATGCAGGCGCAACAATTCTCGGCGGGGACACGGTTATCGGCGATAACTGCACAATCGGCGGAAATGTGTGGTTGCTTCATTCGGTCCCTTCGGGGGAGACTGTCTACTACGAAGGCTGAAAGCTTTGAATATTTGCGGGTGTGGTTCATCGGTAGAACGCGAGCTTCCCAAGCTTGAAAGGCGGGTTCGACTCCCGTCATCCGCTTCCGTTTGAGAATCCGAACGTGGGTGCCGCCGTGCAGGAAATTTCCTGTGCGGCGGCACTTTTTTTAAAAGCAGAGGAATTTCACTACATAGAAATAAAAGCCAAACAAAGATTAATTTATTACCATTTTGCATCTTCAAAAAATGAAATAAAATTTTTATCGACTGAGCAGCTGACAGAAACTAAGACCAAAGCCGTTGGAAAATGTGATAAATTTGAAAATAAAGGGCTCGCATATTCAGGCACCGCCCAAATTGCAGGCCCGCAGCAAAACAGGAGGCGGAGCAATTTGGAAAAAACAGGGATTAAAAAACAAGACATTGAAAAATACGCGGAATATCTTGCGGAACAGGAAAAAAGTCCGAATACTGTGGAAAAATATCTGAGAGATATCAGGGCATTTGCAGTCTTTGCGGGAATCGAAAAAAGCGGTGAGGCAGAGGTGACAAAGCAGACGGTGATTGATTATAAGTGCTGTTTGACGGAAAAATACACTGCGGCAAGTACAAATTCGATGCTTACGGCTGTGAATGTTTTCCTGAAATACTGCGGCATGGAAAAATTCTGCGTGAAGCTTTTGAAAATTCAGCAGAAGTCTTTCAGAGATGAAGAAAAAGAACTTTCAAAAAATGAATATATAAGGCTTGTAGGTGCGGCTCGGAGGAGAAAGGATTTGAGGCTTGAGCTGATAATGAAAAGCATTTGCGCAACGGGGATAAGAATTTCGGAGCTTAAATTTATCACGAAGGAAGCCGCACAGAGGGGCTTTGCAGAGATTTTTGGCAAAGGCAAATTAAGAAGAGTGATTCTTCCGAGTAAACTTTGCAAAGAACTGCTCAAATATGCAAAGAAGAAAAGAATAAGTGAGGGTGTTTTGTTTCGCACAAGGAAAGGACTTCCGGTTGACAGGACAAATGTCTGGAAGGCAATGAAGAGCCTGTGCGCAGAGGCTGATGTGCCAAAGTCAAAGGTCTTTCCGCACAATTTGCGCCACCTTTTTGCGGTTGTTTTTTACAGAAAAGAAAAAGATATTGTGGGTCTTGCTGAAATTCTCGGGCACAGCAGCATAAATACAACCAGAATATATACAAAGGAAAGCAGAAAAGCTTATATAGGAAAGGTCAACAGGCTGGGGCTTGTGGTGTAATGTGCCGCATACACCCGCTGCAAAAGCAGACTGCGAGTGCATGGCGGCAAACAGGAAAAAATTAAGAATGTGTGCCAACGCTTGGTTTAAAACAACATAATTTGTATTATGTTGTATGCGAACACAGAATTTTCACATAACGACAAAAATATATCATAGTTTTTTTAAAAAAACAACGCCAATGAAGAAAGCCAATAATTCGTTATTGGAATGCAAAAAGGAATAGGCGAAAATTACTCTTTAAAATAAAGCCCTTCGCATTTTTTGCTGATTTTTATCATCAGGGCTTGTTTTTTATGCAAATTTGGTATTACCGAAACAGCAAACCTGCTGCCAACCCTTTTATTCTTTTCTGCGAAAATACAACATAATACAAATTATGTTGCATAAGGACGCAAAACTACAAGAGGAGGATTTCTAACATGAAAATCAAAAAAATTGTTGCGCTTGCTCTTACGGCAGTAATGCTTTTTGCATTGACAGCCTGCGGCGGCTCAAGCAGCAATACGACAACCGGTTCATCCGAAGGACAGACAACTGCTTCGGGTGGCGGTACGGCAAAAGGCACAGAGTACAACTGGACAGCCGGAAACGTTCTTGCTGCAGACCAGCCTTGGGATATGGGCCTTAAGAAGTTCGGAGAACTCTTAAACGAGTATTCGGACGGACGCATGTCACTTACAGTGCAAAGCGGCGGTGTATTGGGACAGGAAATCGATATGATCGATGCGGTTCAGATGGGAACACTTGACTTCGCTATCTGCTCTACACCTTCAATGTCAGGTTTCGTAGATTCACAAAACTACTTCGACCTTCCCTATCTTTTCAAATCGGTAGCAAGTGCATGGGAAGTAATGGACAGCTGGCTTGCAAAAGACAGATGTGACGCGCTCACGGGAACAGGCTTCAAAGGCCTTGGTTATTTCGAAAACGGAACATATATGGTTGCTTCGAAGACAAAGGTTGAGCATCCCGCAGATATGAAGAACCTTCGTGTTCGTTCACATTCTTCAAAGATGCAGTCGAGAGCTTTTGAAGTTATCGGTGCATCACCCGTTACCGTTGCATGGGGCGATATCTATACATCACTTCAGCAAGGAACAATCGATGCTGTTTCTGGAACAACACTTACAAATATGTATGGCGGAAAATTCTACGAGCAGGTTGATTACATCACAATGACAAATCATCACTTTATTCCTTCGCTCGTTGTTATGAACGAAGACCTTTGGAATTCGCTTTCAGCAGAAGATCAGGAAATCGTTCAGAAGGCATTTGACGAAGCAGTGACATATCAGCGTCAGGTTGCATATGACTATGCAGCAGAATGCAAGACAAACATCGAAGCATCAGGCGTTGAAATCATTGATGTTGATGCAGACGAATGGTCAGAAGCAATGCACCCTGTATATGATGAATATGTAGGAACAAACGGAATCGAGCAGTCTATGATCGACAAGATTCAGCAAGACGAAGCACAATACCTTAAGTAATAAAAATCCTTTTTGACCAAAGCGGCGGGTCTTCTTATTGGCTTTGAGCCCGCCGCTTAAGTCAAATAAATTCTGAATGATAATAAAAATTTCAAACTTAAAAGACCGCTGATATTGTGGCCGAAAAATAAAGTTCTTAAATATAGTATGGAGAAAGCGGCACGGCGGTTCTGATATTCAAACGTTTTAAAAGAGGAGAAATTTATGTCAGCAATCAAAAAAATAGGAAAGGGAATAGGGCATGTTGAAGATTGGCTCACAATCATTTCATTCCTGCTCATGACGATAGTCGTTGTTGTTATCGTTCTTTGCAGATATGTGTTCAAGGTTTCCTTTATGCAGGGCGAAGAAATCGCGCGCTACCTGATGATTTGGTGTGCATACAGCGGCGCAGCCTACGGTTTCCGCACCCATGCGCATGTAGGCGTTGTGGTATTCGCCGAAATGCTCCCCAAAAAAGCTCATCCCTATATTGAAAAAATAAGACACATTTTAAGCTTTCTGATCGTTGTCGGATTGTTTATATTTGCGATAATGTGCCTTAATAAATATATATCAACAGGTCAGCTCACAACAACGACTCGTGTTCCGACTGCTTTTGTATACGGAATCATTCCGTTTGCAATGGCACTGAGCATAATCCATACAGCTGTTGATATCGTAAATGATTTTATTCCTAAAAAAGAAGAAAACAAAGATGCCGGAAAGGAGGCTGATAAATAATGGAAGCAGCAGTACTTTTTGGTGTATTTATTATTTTGCTCGTTTTAGGAGCACCTATCGGACTTTGCCTGGCAGCGGGCGGATTTATGTGTCTGCTCACAGCCGGTGATGTAAGCCCAATCGTAGTAGGACAGAGATTGTTCGGTTCACTCGACAGTTTCACAATCATGGCAATTCCTTTGTTCATGCTTTCGGGAAATCTGATGTCATCGGGCGGTATTTCAAGGCGGCTCACCAAGTTTTGTGATGCACTCTTGGGCTGGCTTCCCGGCGGACTCGGAGTTGTTGCCATTTTCTCATGCATGCTCTTCGGTGCACTTTCCGGTTCACCCACAGCAACATGTGCGGCAATCGGTTCCATCATGGTTCCTTCAATGCTTGAAGCAGGCTACAGCAAAAAGTTCACACTCGGAACAATCGCTGTTGCAGGTATCTTGGGATGTATCATCCCGCCTTCGACGGTCATGGTATCTTACGCATCATGTACGGATGTTTCGACAGGCGCCATGTTCATGGGCGGTATCATCCCCGGCATCGTAATGGGCCTTGCAATGATGGTTATCGCAGTCGGATATGGTATCAAACATCCCGAAGTTCAGAGAACGAAATTCACGCTTAAGAACCTCGGAAAGAGTTTCGTGCAGGCAATCGGAGCATTGCTTATGCCCGTCATAATCTTGGGCGGTATCTACGGCGGTATCTTCACACCGACAGAAGCTGCAGGTGTTGCATGTGCATACGGACTCATAGTCGGCGGACTCATATACAGAGAACTCAACTTCAAAGAACTTAAGAAAGCATTCTTAGGGTCAGGTGCAACAGGCGGTATGGTTATGTTCATCATGGCAGCAGCCGGAATCTTCGGTTATGCAATGGCTCGTTATCAGATCACCGACAGCATCGCAAACTTCATTATATCGATTTGTGCAAATAAGTATGTATTTCTGCTTCTTGTCAACATCCTTCTTCTTATCGTCGGATGTTTCATGGAGACAACGGCAGCAATCCTTATCCTTGCACCTATCTTCTCGACGGTTCTGGGATACTTCGGAATCGACCCGGTTCACTTCGGTGTCGTATGTTGTATCAACCTTGCAATCGGCGTTGCAACGCCTCCGCTGGGCCTGAACCTGTATGTTGCCGCAGGCATAACCAAAGACAAGTTCGAAGTCGTTGTCAACAAGTACACGGTAATGCATATCGTTGCATCTATCGCTATCTTGTTCCTGATAACATATATTCCGGACATTGTTATGTGCATTCCTAACGCAATGTTGTAAAAAATGATAATCAATTTTCAAATTCCCGTGCGGGATATTTGAAGCAAAGTAATGTAACTAATGCGGTGCCCTTATTGACGCGGAGATTTGTCACAAGCTGCCTTAAGGCGCACCGCAGGAAAGAAAACAACCTAAACAAAATTTTAAAATGCAGCGGGATATTCTTTAAACAAGAAGCCTGCAGAACATGAATTTGACAAGCGGGCAGAGTGTTTGAAATATCCCAGAGCAGAACCATAAAAAGAAAAACATTGAGTAACGATGACAGCAAAGGACAACGGATGTTTTGAAAAACATCTGCGTTATCCGAAAAAGAAAACATTGAGTAAAACTAAGAGTTTTAGGAGGAAAGAAATGTTTGAATTAACAGGTAAGGTAGCAATCGTAACAGGTGCTGCGGCAGGTCTCGGACAGGCAATCAGTATCGCATATGCAAAGCAGGGTGCAAATGTTGTCCCCACGGATCTTCCGAGTGTTTCGCTTGATGAAACGGTAAAGCTTTGCAAAGAAGCAGGAAACGGAGAAGTTTTCCCGGTTGCAATGGATGTTACAGATGAAGAAGCAATCAAGGCAGCGGTTGCAAAGGTGCAGGAGCATTTCGGCCATATCGATATTTTAGCAAGCAATGCGGGCATGAACAAGCCTATGCCGGCTGAAGAAGTTACACCCGAACTTTGGGACAAGATTTTCGCCGTAAATATCAAGGGCGGATTCTTTGCAGCAAAGACTGTTGCGCCTATCATGAAGGCACAGCATTACGGAAGAATCATTTTCACGGCAAGCCAGGCAGGCCTTGTTGCAAGAGAAAATCAGCAGCCCTACTGCGCAAGCAAGGGCGGACTCATCAATCTTGCACGTGCACTTGCATTTGACTGGGCAAAGGACGGTATCACAGTAAACTGCGTGGCTCCGACATTCGCAATGACGGCGCTTGCAAGAAAGAGACTGGAAGATCCCGAATACAACAAGATGGTTATCGGCATGATTCCCGTAGGAAGAGTTGTTGAACCTGCAGAAGTGGGTGCGGCATTTGTTTATATCGCATCTGACGAAGCTGCAATGGTTACAGGCCAGACACTTGTTGTGGACGGCGGATGGACAATTTGGTAGAATTCGTTTCTCTTCAATAAGAATAATAACAAAAGGACCCGCATTGCTTGCGGGCCTTTTTGTTTGTAAAGAAATATGTGAATATGGATGATTTTGTTTATGTTTTATCAAATCTCAATATTCGCAAGTGTTGCGGCAATAACGGCTTTGATTGTGTGCATGCGGTTTTCGGCCTCGTCAAAAACAACCGACTGCGGTCCCTCGAAAACCTCGTTTGTCACTTCCATGGAAGTTCTTCCGAATTTTTCTCCCATTGCCTTGCCGATTTGCGTGTTCAAATCATGGTAAGAGGGCAGGCAGTGCATGAATATTGCATTTTTTCCGGCATGTGCCATAAGCTTTTCGTTGACCTGATATGCAGAAAGTGCTTCTATTCTTTCTGCCCAGACATTTTCGGGCTCACCCATCGAAACCCAGATATCAGTATAAATAACATCCGCATTTTTTACGGCTTCATAGGGGTCTGAGCAAAGTTTTACCGAGCCGCCGCTTTCTTTTGCATATTCTTCGCAGGCTTTGACAAGTTCTTTGTCAGGGAAATATTTTTCCGGAGCACAGGCTGTGAAATTAAGTCCCATTTTTGCACACCCCGTCATAAGCGAATTTGCCATGTTGAAACGGGCATCGCCCATAAAAACAAAATTAATTCCCTTAAGGCGTCCGAAATGCTCCTGAATAGTAAGGAGATCCGCCAAAATCTGGGTGGGATGAGCCTCATCCGTAAGGCCGTTCCACACGGGAACATCCGAATACTGCGCAAGCTCTTCAACAGTCTTTTGCGCAAACCCTCTGTATTCTATGCCGTCATAAATTCTCGAAAGTACGCGTGCAGTGTCAGCAGTGCTTTCTTTTTTGCCTATCTGCGAACCGCTCGGGTCGAGATATGTTGTGTGCATTCCGAGGTCAAATGCCGCAATCTCAAAGCTGCAGCGTGTTCTGGTGCTGGTCTTTTCAAAAATCAGCGCAGCGGATTTGCCCTCGCAGAGCTTGTGGGAGATGCCTGCTTTCCTTTCGGCTTTGAGCTTTGCAGAAAGGCTGAGAAGTCCTTCAAGCTCTTCCGGTGAAAAGTCCGATATTTTCAAAAAATCTTTATTTGTTAATTTCATTAATAGCTCCTCTTTCAACAAAATATATCATTTATTACCATGAAAAAACGGCTTGAACCGTTTTTATAAATCGACTGCTTAACCTTAAAATCAGAACAGTCAATATAGGGCTGATTTTACATACAAGAGTTATACAAAATATCAACGGCTGTTTCAAGCTCTTCCATCGGAATGTTGAGTGCTGGCAAAAGTCTGACTTTATCTTTTGCTTTTATCACAAGCACGCCGTTTTCCATGCATGTTTTCACAACTTCATCGGCGGCCTTTTTTGTTTTTATGCCGATCATAAGCCCCAAACCGGTGATATTTTCAACACCCGGGCAGGAAGAAAGCTTAGAAAAAATATATTCAGAACGAACCTTCACGCCTTCAAGCACTTCATCGGTCAGCCTTCCCAATATATTCAGCGATCCTGCACAGCAGACAGGGTTTCCGCCGAATGTGGAGCCGTGGCTTCCCGGAGTGAAGGTGTTTTCAAGCTTTTCGCCAAGAAGCGTTGCGCCGAGCGGCAGTCCGCCTGCAAGCCCTTTTGCTGTTGAAACAATGTCGGGTTTTATCCCGTAATGCATATATGAGTACAGCTTTCCGCTTCTTCCGTTTCCTGTCTGCACTTCGTCACATATTAACAAAATGTCGTTTTCTAAAGCCCATTCTGCGGCTTCTTTTATATAATTTGCATCAAGCGGAACGACACCGCCCTCGCCCTGCACGATTTCCATCATCACGGCAGCGACCTTATTTTCGGCCGCAAGCTGTTTGAGTTCGTCTAAATTTCCGGCTTCCGCATACAAAAATCCTTCCGTAAGCGGCAGGAAATCCTTGTGAAAGGCGTCCTGACCTGTTGCGGCAAGCGTGGAAAGCGTTCTTCCGTGAAAACTGTTTTTGAGAGTTATTATATTATAATAATCCGCGCCTTTCTTTTCGGCGGCATACTTTCTTGCTGCTTTGATTGCGCATTCGTTTGCCTCCGCACCCGAATTCGAAAAGAAAACCTTTTTCATCCCCGTGCGCTGGCACAAGGCTTCTGCAAGCTCTTCGCAAGGCTTGGTGTAGTACAGGTTTGATGCATGCTGCAGCTTTGTAAGCTGTGCATATACGGCTTTAATCCATTCATCATCTGCAATTCCGAAGGTGTTCACGGCAATTCCCGTTGCAAGGTCAATATATTCCTTGCCGTCATAATCAACGACCTTGGAACCTTTTCCCTCTTTTATCGCAATGGGAAAGCGGCCGTATGTATTTGCAATATACAATTTGTCATTTTCAAAAATGTTCATCATTATGTTCCTTTATATCGAATCTCTCTTTGTGTATCAAAAGTATGTTCAAAATATATTGAATACAGGTTTGTTTTGCCATAAATCCGACAGTTTTAAAGCTGATAAGCTTGTTTTTCGTAAGCTTAAACAGTAAGGAAAAACAGTCTGTATTTCCCGGACTTTAGCTTTAAAAACAAAAAAGGGTTTCTGTGTGGTGCCATATCAGCCGTCCACGAACATGGTGCCGATACCTTCGTTTGTGAGCATTTCTATCAATATCGAATGAGGAATGCGCCCGTCAATTATGAAAACCCTCTTCACACCTAACTTTATGGCATTTATTCAGCATTCTACTTTGGGAATCATGCCGCCGTTTATTATGCCGTCCTCAATGAGCTTTGGCGCTTGAGAAGTTTTTATTTCGGGTATCAGTGTGTCTGGGTTGTTTTTGTCTTTCAAAATCCCACAGATATCGGTGAGCGAAATTAGGCTTTCTGCACCAAGCTTTCCCGCAATCTGCGCCGCTGCAGTGTCGGCGTTTATGTTATATATATTTCCCGACTTGTCGCATGCAACCGTTGAAATGACGGGAATATAGCCCTTGTCTAAAACATCAAGCACAGGCTGAATATTTATTTCCGTTATATTTCCGACATATCCCAATCTTTTGTCTTTCGGCTCGGCTTCGATCAAATGCCCGTCCATACCCGAAAGCCCGATGGCGTGTCCGCCCAGATTTTCGATTAAATTAACAAGCGTTTTGTTGACTTTGCCTGCAAGAACCATTTGAACAATATCAACGGTTTCCTTGTCCGTCACCCGAAGTCCGTCGATGAATTCCGATTTTTTGCCTATTTTTTCTAGCATTCCGGTTATTTCCGGACCGCCGCCGTGAACGAGAACAACTTTCACGCCGATAAGCGAAAGAAGAATCAAGTCTTTCATCACGGAATCCTTGAGTTCTTCGTTTATCATTGCATTTCCGCCGTATTTTATCACGACAATTTTCTCGTTATATTCTTGTATATAGGGCAGAGCGTGAACCAGAAGCTCTGCTCGTATTGCATTTGATATTTTAGATGCAGCTTCACTCATTTTATACTACCTTCGTTTTATATTTTGAAATTTAAAACGCAAGACTGCTAATCAGTCTGACAATATGTTTTAATTTACGGTTTATAGCACGGGCGGCTATGAATATGGATATTTACATCAATGTCTTTAGGTCACCCGGTACATATACCCGAAATATCAGGTTCTGTAATCGCCGTTTATTTTCACATAATCATATGTCAAATCGCAGCCCCAGGCGGTGGATTCGAAATCACCCGAATTGAGATTTATGAGGATTTCGATTTCAGGCTCCAAAAGGATTTCCTTTGCTTTTTCTTCTGAAAAGCTTATGCCGAAGCCGTTTTTGCAGACAGGAAGAATGCCTTTGGAAGACTTGAATGAGGCATCGATTTTTGTGATGTCCACAGGAGCACCGCTGTATCCTATTGCGCACAGAACCCGCCCCCAGTTTGCATCGGCACCGAACATAGCAGCCTTCACAAGCGAAGAGCAGATAACGCTCTTTGCAACAGTTTTTGCATCTGAAAGTGTGCCTGCACCTGAAACTATGCATTCCAAAAGCTTTGTAGCACCTTCGCCGTCTGCGGCAATCATTCTGCAAAGTCCGACGGTAAGCGTGTTGAGTGCCTTCATAAATTCCTTGAACGAATCATTTTCTTCTGTGATTTCAACGTTTCCTGCCATGCCGTTTGCAAGCACAGTGACCATGTCGTTCGTCGATGTGTCGCCGTCAATGCTTATCATGTTGAATGTTTGCGCAACATCTGTTTGAAGTGCTTTTTCAAGCATTTTGCTGCTTATCGCACAATCCGTTGTGATGAAAACAAGCATCGTTGCCATGTTGGGGTGAATCATCCCCGAACCCTTGGCAATTCCGCCAATTCGGCAGGTTTTCCCTGCGATTTCAAACTCAAGGGCAATTTCTTTTTTTCGGGTGTCGGTTGTCATTATTCCTTCGGCGGCATCGGAAGAGTTGTTCCCGAGTGCCTTTTTCAAAAGCGGAATGCCCTTTTTGAAAGGCTCGATATCAAGCGGTTCGCCGATAACGCCGGTCGATGCAACAACGATATCTTCTGCTTTTATTCCGATTTCAGCCGACAAAAGGGCGCAGGTTTCTTCTGCAATCTCAATGCCGTTTGCGTTGCAGGTGTTTGCATTTCCGCTGTTGCATATGATTGCCTGCGCAGTTCCGTCTGAAATATGCCTTTTTGTCACTTCAAGCGGAGCACCCTTCACAAGGTTTGTTGTATATACAGCCGCAGCTGCGGAACTTTTCTCGCTTACTATAAGTGATAAGTCTTTGCTGTCATGGTTTTTTCTGATGCCGCAGTGCACGCCTGCAGCCTTAAAACCTTTTGCGGCACACACGCCGCCTTCGATTTGTTTCATAGTTAATCCTTCTACTACAATATATTTATGGTTAATACCCCTTACAGCAGGTAAGGAATTGTCCATCTCATTTTTTTGTTTCAGCTTTCCTAATAATCAATCAAAACATGCCGTTATAAGGAGCTTTTTTCTATAAATGTCTAATAAAGCGTTGATTTATCAGCATTTCATTATAAATGTCAGATGATACCACATAGAGTCAGATATCTGACAAGGTGTCATATATTACAAATCAAGCCCGTATTCTTTGCTTTGCCCAGTCACGATGTTCATGCATTCGATAGCTGCGCCCGAAGCGCCTTTTCCAAGATTGTCATAAACCGCCGTAAGCAAAATTCTTTCGGAATTTCCAGAAACAAAAACCTGCATGCTGTCACGGCCGCTTAAAAGCCCTGCCGCAAGAAATCCGTCATTTGCAAGGTTTTCATTATAGCAGACAACAGGCCCCGTGTACTTTTCATCGTATATTTTCTTGATTGTTTCTGCACTCCCGTGTTTAAGCATTTCAGAAAAAACGGGAACCGTAACTTCCATGCCGCTGTAGAAATCATCCACAATAGGGCAGAATACAGGGGGATTTTCAAGTCCCGTTATTCCTGTCATTTCCTTAAGGTGCTTGTGGTTTTGCGAAATGCCATATTGCCTCGGAGTTTTAAGCAGATAAGGGATTTCCTCATTTTCATATTCTGCAATCATTTTCTTTCCGCCGCCTGAATATCCAGTCAGCGAAAAACATGTAAGGAGTGCTGATTTGTCTAAAAGCCCTGCCTCCACAAGGGGATAAACAAGGGCGATGAAACCGCTTGCGTGGCATCCCGGCACCGCAATTTTCTTTGAATTTGCAATTTTTTCTTCAAAACCTGCCGAAAGCTCCGCAAATCCGTAGGCCCATCCGGGGGATGTACGGTGTGCGGTTGAAGTGTCTATCAATACAACATCCTCATTTTCAACCATATCGGCCGCTTCAATTGCGGCATCATCGGGCAGGCAAAGGAAGGCAATATCACAGCTGTTTAGCATTTCATGTCGTGCCTGTTTGTATTTAAGCTTTTCATCGCTCAAACTTACAAGTTCAATATCTTTTCTTTCGGCTAATCTTTCTCTGATTCTAAGCCCGGTTGTTCCGTGACTTCCGTCTATAAAAACTTTTTTCATCTTATTTTAACTTTCCGCGAACATATTCAAGCTGCTTTTCAATAGAGGCATAAGAAGGGCCGCCCTCACTGATCCTTTTTTCCACGCAGTTTTTAAGGTCTATGCTTTCATAAACATCATTCTCAAAAAGCTGGTGGAAGGATTTATATTTTTCCAAGGGAAGTTCTTCCAAGGTTAAATCCTCTTTGATGCATTCCGAAACAATTTTTCCGGAAACCTTATAAGCATCTCTGAAAGGAAGCCCCTTGCGGACAAGGTAGTCGGCAAGGTCTGTTGCATTTATGAAACCCTTTTGTGCGGCTTTGAGCATATTTTTTTCGTTGGCTTTCAAGCCTTCAAGCATTTCGGTGAAAACATCCAGGCAGTTTTTTACAGTGTCTGCCGCATCGAAGATACTTTCCTTATCTTCCTGCATATCCTTGTTATATGCAAGCGGAAGACCTTTTAGCATTGTAAGAGCCGCCATAAGGTCGCCGTAGACTCTGCCTGTTTTTCCTCTCACAAGTTCTGCCATGTCGGGGTTTTTCTTCTGCGGCATGATAGAAGAACCTGTTGTGAAGGCATCGTCCAATTCGATAAATTTGAATTCCCAGCTCGACCACAAAATGATTTCTTCCGAAAAACGGGAAAGGTGAATCATCACAAGTGAAAGGTCGGAAAGCATTTCAACGCAGAAATCTCTGTCCGAAACACCGTCCATGCTGTTTTGACAGATATCTTCGAAGCCAAGCTGTGAAGCTTCGGATTTCCTGTTTGTGTCATAAGTAGTTCCCGCAAGAGCACATGATCCTATGGGGCAGATGTTCATGCGGCCACGGCAGCCTTTAAGCCTGTCGCAATCCCTCAAAAACATCATGGCATATGCAAGAAGATGGTGGCCGAATGTTATGGGCTGGGCTCTTTGCAGGTGCGTATATCCCGGCATTATGCAGGTTTTGTATTCGCTTGCTTTGTTTGCGATAACCGTAATGAGAGCATTTAATTTTTCTAAAATCAAATCACAGTCATCTCTCAAATACATTCTCAGATCAAGCGCAACCTGGTCGTTCCTGCTCCTTGCAGTGTGCAGCTTCTTGCCGGCATCGCCTATGCGTTCCGTAAGAATCTGCTCGATGAACATGTGAATATCTTCGCTGCTTTCATCGATTTCAAGCTTTCCGCTTTTCAAATCTTCAAGGATGGAGCAAAGGCCGTTCGTTATATTTTCGGCATCTTCTTCCGATATTATATTTTGTGCGGAAAGCATGGCCGCATGGGCTATGCTTCCCTTGATATCCTGCTCATACATGCGGCTGTCAAAGCCGATGGATGAATTAAAATCATCTGCGATTTTGCTTGTAATGCCGCTTGTGCGACCGGCCCACATTTTTTTCATAGATTCTCCGTTTTTTTGCAAACTGCATTCAGGGGTGATGCCATATTAGGAACAAACGCCTTACAGTCCGTTCTTGATCTTCATTTTTGCATAAACCTTTGCGGGCAGTCCGTAAAGATTGATAAATCCTTTCGAATCGGCCTGGTCGTAAACCTCGTCTTCGTCAAAGGTTGCAATTTCGGGGTCATACAGCGAATAAGGTGATGTAACGCCTGCATTTATCATATTTCCCTTGTAGAGCTTGAGTGTAACATCGCCTGTCACTGTCTTTTGTGTTTCTTTTACGAAAGCCAAAATGCTTTGAGTAAGCGGTGTAAACCACTTTGCGTCATAAACAAGCTCAGCAAGCTTTTGCGCAACAAGTGCTTTGTAGTGAGATGTGTCTTTGTCAAGGCAGATGCTTTCAAGAACGGCATGTGCCTTATACAAAATCGCACCGCCCGGAGTTTCATAAACGCCACGGCACTTCATGCCAACAAGACGATTTTCAACGATATCCAAAAGGCCGATGCCATTTTCACCGCCCAGTTTATTGAGCGTTTCGACAAGCTTTGTCGCATTCATATTAACGCCGTCAACTGCGGTGGGCACGCCTTTTTCAAAGTGAATCTTCACAT
>CAVHKC010000010.1:0-15601 GCA_963636455.1 Ruthenibacterium lactatiformans | reverse complement strand
CCATGAGGACGAACACGATAGGAAATTCGAACCGCCGAAACCAAAACCACCGCTTACACCTGAGCGCTGGTGACTCCCCGGTCAAAAAAATCGCAAGACTGGGGGAACCGTCAACCGCAGGGAAGGGGGAATCCGGCCTGTCTAAATTTTCATCGCACATGAGAAAAAAGGAGGTGGCGAAATGGCCAGGATAACAATAAAGGCTATTCAAAAAAGCCTAAAAAAGCAGTTGGAAGACATGGGTGCGGATGTAGCGCACTTTGAATCGCTTGTAGAAGATTATTGTTTCATGTGGGAACAATGCGAGGAGATGAAACAGAACATAAAAGAACGAGGGCTTGTATATGCATCTACCAGTAGCGCCGGGGTTGCTTTTGAAAGAGAAAATCCGTGCACAAAAAACCTTCTGCAGTATAACAAACAAATGCTTGCGATATTAAAAGAGCTACACCTTTCAACGGATAACATTATCGCAGAGGAAGATGACGAACTTTGACGGGATGTAAATATTTAGATGATTACATCGGGCTTGTACAGGGAAAAAAGATACAGGCGTGCAAAGAGCAGCACTTATTGATTAAATTCGTTGAAAGCAAGATAGAAGAAGAGCATTTGATAATAGATGAGGCGCAAGCCGATAAATACCTTGCGCTTCAAAAATATTTCCCGTATGAACTTTTTCCGTGGGAAGTATTTTGTTTTGTGCTGCATAACTGCCTGTACAGACAGGACGGGCGGCTGCGTTTTCCGGATTTATTCATTATGGTAGGACGTGGAAACGGCAAGAACGGATATTTGAGCTTCGAGAATTTCGCCTTAATGACTCCTATAAATACTGATGTTGACGGCAAGCCGATAAAGAATTATGACATAGATATTTTTGCAAATTCCGAAGATCAGGCAAAAATGACATTTTCGGATATTTACAACATTCTTGAAAGTGATAACACGGGGAAGCTGTCAAAGCATTTTTACAGAACGAAAGAGCGTATCCGAAACGTCAAAACAGGCAGTGAATTGAGGTTCAGGGCGTCAAACAGCAAAACGGGTGACAGCAGACGCCCGGGCAAGGTCGATTTCGATGAATATCACCAGTATGAAGATGTAAAGCTGATTGAAGTATCGGAAACGGGACTGGGAAAAAAACCGAGGCCACGCAAAACGATAATAAGCACGAACGGATATATCCGAGGGGGTCCTTTTGACGATCTTGTAGAAAGGTCGTGCGATATATTGAACGGCGTAATTCCGGATAACGGTTTACTGCCGTTTATATGTCGGATAGATGACCCAAAAGAGGTTCACAATCCGAAGAAATGGGAAAAGGCCTGCCCATCACTCAGATATTTTCCGGATTTGCAGGATGAAATGAACCGCAAATATGCAGACTATAAAAGAGATCCGATACATCATAGCTCTTTTATGGTTAAGCGAATGAACATCATTGCATCTGATAATGAGGCGCAAATTACATCATGGGAGGATATAAAGGCTTGCAACAGAGAAATACCGGATTTAACGGGCAAGGTATGCATAGCAGGAATCGACTATTCAAAGATTAACGACTTCGTGGCCGCAGGCCTGTTATTCAGTATTTATGATACATGGTATTGGATAACGCATACATGGGTATGCCGGAACAGTTCGCACTGGTCAAGAATTCGGTATCCACTCGAAGATGCGGAAAAGCAAGGGCTTTTAACAATAGTTGATGCGGTAGAGATACCGCCTGATCTTCCGGCGGAATGGTTAAGGGACAAAGCAGACCAGTACGAAATCTGGGGACTGGCGATTGATTCTTTCAGATATCAGCTTATGAAGCGTGCACTTGTGAACGCAGGGTTCGATGCAACTAAAGAGGGATTCAATAATATTAAGCTTATAAGACCGTCAAACATTATGAGGATAGCACCGACAATATTGTCAAAGTTCAGCAACAGGGCTTTAGTGTGGGGCGAGGATAACAGCTTAATGAACTGGTACACGAATAATGCAAAGACGCTGACAGACAACAAAGGAAATATGACATTCGGCAAGATTGAGTATAAAAGCCGAAAGACGGACGGCTTTATGGCGCTGGTTCATGCAGCTTGCAGAATCGACGAAATAGAGGGCTATAACGATGTCAGTGAAGAAGCATTTCCAGATGTACTTGTATTTTAAAGGAGCGAAAAAATGGGACTTTTAAAGAGGCTATTCGGCTTGGAGCCGATAGTACAGGCAATAGAACAGGACGGCACGGTCATTGATGATCGCATGCATGTGCTGCAGCTTGAAAAGGTGGCGATTCAGACCGCCATCGGGTATATAGCAAGCGCCGTATCGCAGTGTGAATTCAGAACGTATGTGAACGGTGAAGAAACAAAGGGTCAGGAATATTACAGATGGAATTACAGTCCGAATAAGAACCAGAACGGTTCGCAATTTCTCTGGGAAGTGGTCGAAAGTCTGATATATAACGGCGAGGCCTTAATCATCGAAGAAAGAAATCAGTTGTTTTTGGCGGATTCCTACACCACCAACGAAAACGGGATAAATGAACGTGTGTTTGAAAATATCACGGTCGACGGCGATTCACTCAGAAATCGAAAGGGCAAAGATGTAATCTGGATGGTATTCGATAATAACGACATAAGGCCGCTATTGTCAGAAGTGTGCCATGAATACGAGGCGTTAATAGAAGAAGCGGTTAAAGGCTATAAACAGCAGCACGCCGAAAAGGGCATACTGAACATTGACGCCCGAACAAGAGGTAATCCGGATGATGAAGCAGTAAGGAACGACCTGTTAAGTAACAGGTTCAAAAAATTCTTTAGCGCGGAAAGTGCCGTACTACCGCTGCACAGCGGTTATACATATACAAGTCAGTCAAAGAACACCAACAAGGGCTCGGAGGTATCCGATGTTAAAACGCTGACAGATGAGGTTTACAACAGGGTCGGACAGATATTCCGAGTGCCGCCAACGCTTTTGCGTGGCGAAATCGGGGATGTCGATGAAAGCCAAAAGAATTTTCTTAGGTATGCGATAAAGCCCATTGTAAAGCTTCTCGAAACGGAAATAACACGGAAATTGTACGGATACGAGGCATATAAAAAAGGCTCATATCTTACAATCGACACTTCCAGACTTGAGATAAGCGGCGTATTTGACATGGCTGAAAAGGTTGACAAGCTGATTGCGTGCGGCGTGTACAGTATCGATGAGGCAAGGCGTAAAGTAGGAGAACCTGAATTAGGACTTCCTGAGACGCAGAAACACTTCATCACAAAGAATTATTCCGAAATACAGCAGGAAGGAGGAGAGGAAAATGCGGAATAGGTATTTTATGGCAACAGAAGAAAATGATGCGCTTGAGATTGTGATTTTTGGCGATATAACAAGCCTGCCGTTGTTCGAAAATGATGTAACATCGGACTCGGTAGTTAAAACGCTTAATCAGAGCCACGCGAAGAATATCACCGTAAAGATTAATTCCTACGGCGGCGAGGTTGGTGAGGCGATCGCAATTTACAACGAACTCAGGGCAAAAAGCAAAGCAGGAGCAAAGGTTACAACCGTAAACATGGGCTTCGCATGCAGCAGTGCATCGGTTATCTTTTGCGCCGGCGACACTAGAATAATGTCTCAATCCAGTCTGCTAATGATTCATAATCCTTGGCTGTCCATTTCCGGAAATGCAAAGGAACTGAAGAAAGCAGCTGGAGACCTCGAAAAGATTGCAAAGTCAATCATCGAAATATATCAGGGTTTAATAAGCATCACAGATGCGGAACTTGAGGCGTTAATGGATGCCGAAACGTGGATTGAAGCAGCGGATGCCGTTGATATGGGATTTGCTACGGAAATAGACGAAAGCACAGATCAGGCGTCACAGGCGGCGGCAAGGGTAAGACGTTCACTCTTTGCAAAGTTCAGGGCTGAAGAAAAAAAGCCTGATGAAGAAGAACCGGACAAAGAGACTGAAGAACAGACTGAGCCCGAACCGGAAGAAGAACCTGACAAAGAGCCGGGGGAAACCGAAGAACCAAACGAGGCTCCGGTAGAAGAACCTGATGAAGAGGATCCAGACGAGGATCCGGAAAAGAAACAACCCACAAATGATTTATTTAAAAATTTTAAAAGCAAAGGAGAAAATTAAACGATGAAAGCAAAAGACATCATGACAAATGCAAGAGATGAGTTCTCGACAGAGTTCAACGATGCACTTAAAAAAGGCGATGAGGGCGCACTTGCTTCGGCGATTGCAAGCTTTTCCGAAAGAGTGCAGGAGTCACTTTTAGAAGAGTACGAGGCAGGACAGACGGGAGCGGCTGACAATGCCGTGTTGGCTGCCAGAGGTGTAAGAGTTCTCACATCTGCAGAAACGAAGTACTACAACAAACTTATTGAGGCGATGGGTTCCGACAGACCGAAAGATGCTATTTCAAATATTGACGTAGCTATACCTGAAACGATAATCGACGCAGTTATGGACGATATAGAATCACAGTTCCCACTGCTTGATGCAATCGATTTTAGAAACGTAACAGGTATTACAAAGTGGATCTATAACACAAAGGGAACGCAGAGCGCAATATGGGGCGCACTCGGAAGCAAGATAACGGAAGAGCTCGAGGGTTCTATCAGCTCGTTTAGCCTTGAACAGTGCAAACTCACTGCATTCATGGCAGTATCTAAAGACTTCCTCAAACTTGGACCCGCGTGGGTTGACAGATATGTAAGGGCAATCCTTGCAGAATCCAACGGTATCGCGCTTGAAAAGGCAGTCGTTGACGGTGACGGTTCAAAGGGACCCATCGGAATGAACAGAGACCTTACAAAGGGTACAACTGCCTCCGGAGTAACGACATATACGGCCAAAACGGCAACAAAGGTTACCACTCTCGACCCGTCGACATACGGAAGCATCCTTGCAGGCATTGCAAAGACCGAAACAGGAAGACAGAGGAACCTGACGGATGTTATCCTTGTAGTTTCACCGGCTGATTATCTTACAAAGATTATGCCGGCAACGACAATCTTGACACCGCAGGGCACGTATGTATCTGATGTACTGCCTTATCCCACAAAGGTTATACAGAGTCTCGGAGTACCGACGGGAAAAGCCATTGTCGGACTTGGAAAGCAGTATTTCATGGGCGTAGGTACAAGCAAGAACGGATTTATAGAGTATTCCGATCATGCTCAGTTCCTTGATGATAACAGGGTTTACACAACTCATTTCTACGGAAACGGTAGACCGCTTGATAATAACGCTTTCGCATACCTTGATATCTCAGCGCTTACAGCTCCGGTATTCAAGGTTGAGAATGTAGCTGCATCCACCACTACGTCTACATCTACAACCACAAAGGAGAACTGATAAATGACAAATCCGGAAAGTTTGATTGATGATCTAAAAGACTATTTGTGCATTTCATTCGATGATGAAAGAACAGACAGGACATTGACGTCGGCGCTTAGCCGTGGGCAGGCCGTCATTGAGGACTACGCCGGAGCGGAAATAGACTTTAGTCAGGAAGGAGCTGAAAAACAGCTCCTTTTTGATTATTGCCGATATGCCAGAAGTCAGGCGCCCGAAATGTTCGAGATTAACTTTAGACATGATCTTATAGCGCTCAGAGCCAAATACGAAACGGAGGCGGCGAAGAATGCGGACGATAAAGACGAATCTTGAACGACAGCTTTTCACGGATGGCGTAATGAATGTATACGAGATAAAGAACGTTGCAGAAAAGGGCATGCTTGCAAAGTATGACAAGGTACTTAAACACGGCAACGTGCCGTATGCAAACAAGACGGCAGGGGAAAAGCGGAAGTTTTATGCGGCGCAAGAGGGCAAAGAGTTTGACAGAGTAATCAGAGTGCAGACGGAATGGGAGATAGGTACGGAACACGTTATCGAAATAGATAAACAGCTTTACAAGGTTGTTTCCGAGAATATTATCTTTGCCGTGTTTCCGTCATTCTCAGAGGTAACACTCAGAAAGGTGGCAAATTTAGATGAATGCATTAATTGAATTTAAAGACCGCCTTTTGACAGTGACTGATAATTTATACCACTATGAAGCACCAAAGGGCGCAGCGCTGCCGTATATCATATGGCAGGAAGTCGGAGGCCATTCTCTATACGGGGATAATAAAGACGCCGTAAACGTTTATAGGGTTCATCTTGATATTTATTCAGAGAATGAATTTGACACGTTAGTCGATAGCGTTCTAAACGTTTTGAGAGAGGACGATATAGCGTTTGATTTCCCGTTTTCGGAGTATGACAACGATTTAAAGCTTATAAGGACGATCATTGAATGCGAGGTGGTATAAATGGCACGGCTGAGCGTTAAAGGCTTAGATGAGCTCATGAACGACCTTGAAGCGGTAGCGGAACTGCCTGACGGCATAGTCTATGAAATGCTTAATAAACAGGCGGATGTGGTAAAAAAGGCACACGTAAACAAAATAAATGAACTCGACATGGTAGATACCGGGCAGCTGCGAGACAGCATAGAAAAAACATCGGCAAAGAGCAGCGGTGCAGACCACTATCTTGAAGTATACCCACAGGGCACAAGAAACAACGGCGTTCGAAATGCCGAGGTCGGGTTTTATCATGAATACGGTGTACCTTATAAGCATATAGCCGCTAAAAGCTGGATGTACAACGCAAACGAGGAATGCGCTGAGGAAACCACGGAAGCGGCACGCGAGGTATACGATAATTATTTAACATCAAAAAATTTATAAAAAGGAGAAATGAAAAATGTCAGCATTTGGAGCACAGTATCTTAGATTTGCACCCGTAAAAACAGAGCCGGACAGCGGTCTTCCGACATACGAGACGGCGGTCGGAATGGGAGAGCTTGTAAAAGCAGAATTGACAATATCACTGGCAAGCGGCGAAATCTACGGCGATGACAGACTTGTAGAAAAAATTGAGGAGTTCTCCTCAGGTTCACTCTCGGTAGAAGTAACCGATATGACGGATGAGATTGAGGCTAAAGTATTTGGATCCACATACTCATCGGACAGCGGCCTTGTGGATAAGACGAGCGACACCGTACCGTATGGCGGCGTGGGCTATTTCAAGTCCATGATCAGAAACGGACAGAAATGTTATAAAGCTTATTATTATCCGAAATGTAAGGCAGCACCCGGAACGGATTCCGCCAACACAAAGAACTCATCGATCACACTTGCATCTACGCCGCTTACATTCACGGTATTCGAGCCGAATGACGGCGATTGGAGATACAGAAAGACGTTTGACAGCATTGCAGCGGCGAAATCATGGATTGATACAAAGCTTGGAGGAACGGCTTCATCCTCTAACAGTGATGTATCCGATTACAGTGATGCAACCATATGAATAACATCATAAAAACGGCGGCAATAGGCGGAAAAGATGTTGACCTTGCCTACACAGCGTGGGCAATGGTTGACATAAACCGCCTACTGCGGCAGCAGGACGGAACATCGCTGGAATTGCCAAACATAATTCTGGGGGATGCACAGGAAAACTTTGAACTGTTTTGCGAAATCGTGGAAGTGCTTGCATATTCGGCGGTAATATATCAGCGCTTAAGGGGTCAAAATGCAGAGGATGCTATAAGCGCAAAGGAAATAAAATACATTTTACTTCCTACGGAGCTTATAAAGCTGAAGCAGGCAGCAATGGAAACAGTTCTGGCAGGTCTGGGGCGCGAGGAGGATTCCGAGGTTGACTTAGGGCTTGCAGAACTCGAAAAAAAAAATCAACGTCGGAGGCGAAAATCCTGATATGCGCTTTAAATTTGGGATTAAAGATTGAAGAACTCAAAATGATAAGCGCCGGAACATTCTACGATCTTATAGAATTGAAGTTCCCGTCGAGTGATGAAGAATAAAATAAGACCGGCAAAGTGTTGAACCCTGCCGGTCTTATTTATCATCGTCTTTATCTTTGAAAAACTTCTTTAAAGCATCGATAAGGGTTTTGATGATAAAAACTATGAAAAGAATAATAAAAAGCGGAATAGCAAACGGAAGTACTACATCGATCACGTGAATCACCCCTTTCAGATGATTCGATTATATGATATTTAGGCGGAGAAAACAACATGGCTGAAAGAAAAATTACCACAAAAATAGAAATAACGGGCGAAAGCGAATATAAACAGGCCATTAAGGATTTAAATTCTTCTTTGAAGCTGTACAATTCCGAATTAGCAAGCCTGAAAGAAAAGAATAAAGACACTCAAAACAGCTATGACTATTTAAAGCAGAAAGCCGAACTGCTCAATAAAGTGCAGGCCACGCAAAGGGAAAAGGTTGCTGAGCTGAGCAAAGCGCTTGAGAATGCCAAAACAGCGCAGGAAAATTACAACAAAAAAGTAGAAGATGCAACAAAAAAAGTACAGCAGGCTGAAACAGAGTGCGAAAAGCTAAAAAATTCAGTTGGTGAAAACTCGGACGAATACAAGCAGGCCAAAGATGCGCTTGATAAATATAATAACGAGCTGAAAGAAGCACAATCTGCACAGGAGGCTTGTGGAAATGCCGTTAAAGACTGGCAGACAAAGCTTATTTCTGCAGAAACACAGCAAAACCGCGTCAATTCACAAATAAAAACAAATTATCAATACCTGAAAGAAGCGAGAAACAGCGCTGACGGATGCGCTACGTCGATAGATAATTTCGGAAAAAAGACAAAAGACGCGGCAAATAAGGTTGATGATGCGAGCGGTGCTTTAGATAGAAACGCTGAGGCAATGATAGGACTTACTAATACCGTAATCGCAACCACTGTAAAAGAGGGCTTCGAGGCTGTTTACGAGGCAATTAAGCAATGCGTAGAAGCGGCTACAGAGTTTGAAAGCTCCATTGCAAAGCTACAGACCATATCGGGTGAATCGCCTATCAGTATGTTGTCTGAGCAGATATTAGAGGTGTCAAACGCTACGGGCATAGCATCCTCAGACCTTGCAAACACGGCATACAATGCAATTTCGGCCAGTGTGGCGGTATCGGATGCGGTAAGCATGGCAGAAAGTGCTTCAAAGCTTGCCATAGCAGGTTTTACCGATACGGACAGTGCGTTATCGGTGCTTACAACGGCGATAAATGCATACGGTGACAGTGCAGGAACGGCGACGGAGATAAGCGACTCACTTATTCAGGTTCAAAATCTGGGTGTCACAACGGTTGCACAATTAGCGGCCAACATGGGTAAAGCCATAGCAACGGCTTCAGCATACGGCGTTAATCTGTCAAACCTTGAGTCAGCGTATATATCCACCACAAAGGCAGGTATCAATACGGCTGAATCCACCACATACCTGTCGAGTATGTTCAAGGAATTAGGCGATGACGGTTCCGAGGTTTCAAAGGTAATTCAAGAACAAACAGGCATGAGTTTTGGAAAGCTGATGAGCTCGGGCGAGTCGCTTGCAAACGTGCTGCAGATGCTTCTTACCAGCGTGAATGACGACTCTGAGGCATTGATGAACTTGTGGGGTTCAGCGGAAGCGGCAAAGGGCGCAAACGCAATACTCAGTCAGGGTGTTGAAACCTTTAATAAAAACCTGCAGACGGTACAGACAAGCGCCGGGGCAACGGAAACGGCCTATAAGACAATGGCGGACACCAGCGAAATGGCAGGTAAGAGAGCGGCAAACGCTTTTGAAAATCTGAAAATCGCAGTCGGTGAACGTCTCACTCCCGTAATAACGGAGGCGCAGGATACCTTTGCCGATATGACTGAAAAGTTCACGGAATTCGTAAAAGAAAATCCACAGATAGTAACGGCAATAGAGGCGGTTGCGGTCGGGCTGGGTGTCTTTGCCGGGGCTGTTGTAGCTGTCAATGTAGCTACAAAGGTACTTATTCCGTTACTAAAGAGATTGATGGAAACAATGACATCGCATCCGATAGGCTTGATAGTTACGGCTGTAGCAAGCCTTGCAGGAGCATTCGTTGTACTGGCGGCAAATGCAGAGGAAGCAGACGGACCCTTAAAGGATTATCATGAAGCGGCCAACCTTGCAAAAGAGGCAACGGACGGGTTAAAAGAAAGCTTTGAGAATGCGGAGCAGACATTTTCCGACACTGCAGGAGAAATAGCGGCCACAGGTGAACAGGCAGGCTCTTTAGTAGACCGTCTGGAAGAGTTATCGAATAAATCAAACAAGACAAATGACGACATTGATGAAATGAGCATCATTGTCACAAAGCTTAATACACTCTATCCGGAGTTAGGTCTTGAGATCAACAAGGCAACGGGTGAACTTAACAAAACAAACGACGAGCTCGAACGGTATATTGAGAACGCAAAGAATGCGGCAATGGAAAGCGCCTACGGCGACAAGCTGACTGAGGAGTCCGAGGCGGTCGTAGAGGCGCAAAAGAACCTGCTTGATGCAAAGAGTGCATTGGCCGATGCAGGCACGGAATATAACGACCTTGTCAAAGAACAAAGTGAGCTGACGGAAAAACAAAGTGCGGCGATTGATAAGGAAAAGGCTGCATATGATAAATATTGCGAGACACTCAACAAAACCGGTGCAACAACCACAGAAATAAATCAGGCATACGGCGACTATATAGAAGCGCAGGGCGAAAGCGCACGGGCAACGCAGGAATTAACGGACTGGACAAATAATCACATAGATGCCTTGAACGAATGCGGCGGCGCGCAGGAAGACGCCACAGAGGCGATAGAAACGGCAACGGATGAGCTTGAAAAAGCGCAGGAACAAGTCGATAAAACCACGGAGGCCTACGAGGATTATCAATTCAAACTGACCGATGTCGGCGAGGCGTGTCAGGATACCTTTGACGAGACGATGAAGCTTCTTGACGGTATGGATCAGTCTTCTGAGGCATACGAAGCGGCAAAGGACGGCATAGAAGAGTTAACAAACACGTACCTAAATCATAAGGATGCCCTTGAGACAACATACGAGTCCTTAAAAGAAGAGCTTGCAACGGTAGAGAAACAACAGCAGAAAACAACCGAAAGCATTCTGGGGAACCTTGAAAGTCAGGTAGGAGGGCTCGATGCGGTTGCGGTCAGCACGGAATACACCGCCGAACAGATAGCAGCAAATTTAAAAAGTCAGGCGGACTATTTAACTGATTATCTTTCAAATACACAGGCGGTGATGCAGAGCAACACGGTGACGATGTCGGATACATTTAAAGAGTTTCTGACAGGCGGCTCGGAGGAAGCGGTCACAATCGCCGCCGCCATGAATCAGGCGATTAGCGAGGGCAATATTCAGGCGGCGCAGGATATCGCCGATAATTATGACGCCGTGCAGGGCAAACTGGGCGAAACAAGCTCGGCAATGGCAGAGGCACAGGGCGATTATAGCAGTAAAATTGAAGAGATAAAAACAGAGATTGACAACTGCACAAAAGAAATGGATCAGAGCGATGCGGCGTATAAAAATACCTTAAAGACGTTTCAGTACTCCATTCGGGCGGCAAGCGGTCAGTCGGGTCCTTTAAAGACGACATACAACGTGGCGGCAACAAATGCCGCAAATATGCTTGATAAATACGATGTCGCCACGACGTATGGCCGAAACAACATTATCGGAGCGGCACGTGGCGCAGAATCGATGTCAGGCTATTATGAGACAGTATATGCCAACATAGCAAACAGAGCCGCCGCACGGATGAATAAAACCGATCAACAGAACTCACCGTCAAAAAGATACTACCGGCACGGGCGCTATAATGTCGAGGGCGCAATCATGGGTGTACAGGACATGTCGGGCGCTTATGTGCAGGCGTATGCAGACATGGCAACGGATGCGATAGATGCCTACAACGACAAAATGAACGAACTGGCACCGATGGCGATGGAAGCGACAGAGGGCATATTCGGCTCAGTGGGCGATATAGATATAGCGAGCAATGTATCGGATACAACAAGCACGCTGATAAACGGTATAAGTGCAAGTGTATCAAACAGCAATAAAGGCTTGAACAGTAAGCTCAATGCGGTTGTAAATCTGCTTCAGAAATATCTGCCTGATGCAGGCACGACATATCTTGACGGCACTTTGGTGAGTAAAGCGATAAGCAAAAAGATAACCGAAAGGCAGAATGCAACGGCCAAACTACAAAATGCTATATCGGGGGTTAGATAATGAAGAGAAAAATGACGTTTAACGGGGCGGTGTTGGATGACACCGTTCCGGGGTTTAAGACCCTGTCAGTATCCGGTCGGCAGTTTAACGAAGCGGATATTGAATCATCCGAAAATGTAACGGACGGCGCTACTTTTGTATCAAAGAGAATTCCGGAAAAAGAATTAACGGTAACGTTTATGCTTAAGCCGTCAAACGTGACATTAAAAGAGGCTCAGGATAAGCTTTTGGCTGCATTAAACACCTCAGAGCCGCAAAAGCTGATTTTCAGTGATGAACCTCAGGTATATTTTAATGCCATGTTTCAGGAGGCAAAGGTTGAAGAGGAGCACGACAAGGTACGAAGCGGAACATTAACATTTGTTTGTTTGGATCCGTTCAAGCACTCTACAACCTTAAAGGAATTCACTGCCGCCGTTAATTCGGACGGAGTGCTTGAGGCTACGATCACGAATAACGGCACGGTAGATGTACCGATAAGCTACGAGATAACGCACGCTACTGAAAACGGCTACATCGGTATTGTCAGTGACAAGGGCGCGATGCAGTATGGGTTCATTGAAGAGGCGGACGGCGTAACCTATAAGCAAAACGAATGTCTTTTAACGCATACCACCATATTTAACACGGCGGACGACGTGGGCGGTGTCGATCAGATGCATCCTGACGACGGAGATAAGGAAGGCACGAGCGGCTCACTAACCATGAGAACTAATCAGTGCACCTATCTTGGTTTCGGTACAGAGGGCACGAAAAAAGGCAATGCAAGCGGCGGATTGAGGACGATTACCATTCCTGCAGACTCGGAGGGCGTGTACGGCGCACAAAATTTTTATTGTTGGTTCAGGGTTGCGGTATATGCAGGGCTTATGGGTCAGACGGGCGAAATGTGCATAAATTGGCTCACTGAGGATAATACACCGATATGCGGACTTAACTGGTATAAAGCGGATAAGAGCGGCAACACGGGATATTATGCAATATACGGCTATACACCGACACGAACAAAGCACAACGGAAATCTGAAGTGCTACGGAACGTATAAATACGTGTGTGATCACATAAGTAATCCGTGGTATCCACCGAAATGGGGACAGTGTGACCTCAGGAAGGAAGGCTCAAAGCTGACCTTTTATTTCATGGGCAAATATCCACAGGTTACAATCCCTGAAATTGAAAACATGGTATGCAAAAAGATTCAGATCTCAATTAAAGCAATGACGGGCAGAACAAGCGTCGGCGGCAACTTCCTGAATTGTTTGGGCTTGAGTGAATTCTATTTTCACAAAATGAACGTGGAGAAATGGAATGATGTACCGAACCATTATGCTGCAGGCGATATATTAACAATCGACGGCGATACAAGGAAGGTCTATGTCAACGGTATGCCCAAACAGCTTGAGGAGGTACGGGGCACGACATACTTTAAAGCAACGCCCGGTGAAACGGACGTGGAAATACGGTGTTCAAGTTGGATAAATACAAAGCCCACCGTTAAAGCGTATATCCGTGAGGCGTGGCTGTAAGGGAGGTGCAGAATGGAAGACGTAAGAATAGCCATACTTGGCACAACCGATATCTTGTGTGCCTTTATGGACAACGGCGCACCGGATTCAATGCACTATTATGACGATGAGCTGCACGAATATCTCGAGGGCAGTGCATACACGTATTCGTTCACGGTAAGCGCAAAGCATGAAGACAGTGAATATATTGTCGAGGGTGGCAAAATCGCATTCGTGTATAAAGAGAAGGATTATTATCTCAATATCATGAACGTGACCCGTGACGAGTACGAAATAAGCGTCGAGGCGTACGGGCTATCGCTGGAGCTTTTAAACGAGTACACGGGCGAATATTCGGCTGCAAACGCAATGAGCTTTGAACAGTATATAACGGCTTTTAATTTCGCTGATATTCTTACAATCGGAATTAATGAGGTATCGGATAAAAAGATAAAGAACGAATGGACGGGAGAAGCAACAATTTTAGCCCGTCTGTTTTCTTTAGCGAATGTGTTTAGTGCGGAAATAGAGTTTGTGGCGCAGCTTAACGATGATTACTCACTAAAGGCGATAGTACTGAATATCTACAAAGAGCATAACGACGATACGGGCGTACAGGGCATAGGCGAAAACAGGCAGGATATAACGCTGCGTTATGGCGTAAATGTGGAGGGCATAAAGAAGACATCCGACATAACGGAACTTTATACCGCCATACGACCGACGGGCAAGGACGACCTGACAATCACGTCATTGAATAAGGTTGTATACGACGATGACGGTAATGTCTTATATAAAAGCCCGAAGGGCACAAAAGAGATACTGGCGGTGCAGGCGTGTGAACAATTTCCCAGTAATTTGCTTAATAAGACAACAGACCGCTACATTTGTGCACTGTACAGCTACGACACGGACAACGCCGAAACGCTTTATGGACAGGCACTTGCAGAGTTGAAGAAGAACTGCGTGCCGCAGGTAACGTATGACATAGACGGCTACTTTGATACAAATATAGGCGATACGGTACGGGTTGAAGACGATGAATATAATCCGACATTGTACCTTGACGCAAGGGTAACGGAACAGGTACGAAGCTTTACAGACCCGTCAAAGAATCAGACGACCTTTTCAAACGTTATTGAAAAGCAGTCGGAAATAGACGCAAGTCTGCTTGAACGTGTGAATGAGCTTATAGAGGCAAACAAGGTATACACTTGCGACATCGCAACGGATAACGGCACCGTGTTTAAAAACGGCGTGGGCGAAACAACCTTGACGGCGTACATACGGGACGGCGCAAAGGATATAACCGAAACCTTTTCGCTGAAATGGTTCAAGGGTGATGAAGAAGTCGGAACGGAGAAAAGCATAACAGTATCAGCGGATGACATATACGAAAAGGCACTCTACAAAGTGGAGGCACGAAGCACGCTTGGAGTATTAAAGGCATCTGCAGAGGTCACGCTTATAGACGTTAACGACGGTGAAAAAGGTGACAAAGGCGACACGGGCGAAAAAGGCGATACAGGGGCGGATGCACTTACACTTGTCATAACATCGAGCAACGGTGACATATTCAAGAACACGGAAATAATCACAACGCTAACCGCACATGTATATAAGGCAGGAGTTGAAGTCACGGGCGATGAACTTGAGGCACTCGGAACAATCAAATGGTACAAGAACGGCGGAACAACGCCCATTGCGACAGGGCAGACGTTCAGCGTTATTGTTAGCGATAACGGGGTATATCTTGTAAACGAATCGGGGCAGAAACTGATCACCGATACGGGCTTATATTTAATGACAAATGAAGCGGCAACACAGGTTGAATATACGGCATTATTAGAATAAGAGGAGGAGCTATGAGCAGCGACAGTATCAGAATTAATAACCTACCACTTGACACGGCACCCGTCGATGGCGATTCATTCGTTTTTGACGGGACGGCAGGGGTTC
>CAVHKC010000009.1:0-15812 GCA_963636455.1 Ruthenibacterium lactatiformans | reverse complement strand
CCCGAGAACGAAGAACCTGCAGACTGCCTCACATATTTTTACGAGTCATTGGATGAATGCTCATATGTAAATGACAAAATAAAATTCTGCATTATCAGCTATGACGAAATTGCAGACAACGCAAGCCCTGTACTTAAGGACATCAGAAGGAAAAAAAATCAGGCAAACCTCCAGATAAACCGCACGCTTCAAACGATGATTTCTTCCGCATCGATGAGAACCTATCTCCAGGATGCCGTAATCACAATGCGTAACGGCAGATACTGCATTCCCGTAAAACAAGATTCCAGAAACCATGTTCCGGGAATGGTTCATGACACTTCAGGCTCCGGATCGACTGTTTTCATCGAGCCGATGGCAGTTGTGAAGCTTAATAACGAACTTAAGGAATTAGAGCTTGCAGAAGAAGCCGAAATAGCGATTATTCTTGAGAACCTCTCTGCAGACTGTGCAAATGTTTCAGAAAGCATTGAGCAAGATTACAGGCTTATAGGCGAACTGGATTTTATATTTGCAAAGGCGCTTTATTCAGAACAGATCGGCGGAAACGCTCCCGAATTCAACAGCGAAAGAATAATAGATTTAAAGCATGCAAGGCACCCTCTTCTCGACAAGAAGACAGCAGTTCCGATAAGCCTTTCACTCGGCCGCGATTTTTCCATGCTTGTTGTCACAGGTCCCAACACCGGCGGCAAAACGGTTTCTCTAAAAACCGTTGGACTGCTTTCGCTTATGGGGCAGTCGGGTATGCATATCCCGGCATATTCGGGTTCTTCACTTTGCCTGTTCAGGGAAATTTATGCGGATATAGGCGACGAACAAAGCATAGAGCAAAGCCTTTCAACCTTTTCTTCGCATATGACAAACATTGTAAGGATTCTAAATGAAGCGACTTTTGACTGCCTTGTTCTTGCCGACGAGCTCTGCTCCGGAACCGACCCTTCCGAGGGTGCGGCACTTGCGCAGTCAATACTTTCATATCTTCATAAAAAGGACATCCGCTGCATGGCAACAACCCACTACAGCGAATTGAAAGTTTTCGCCATAGACACCGACGGCGTTCAAAATGCCTGCTGTGAATTTGATATTGAAACTTTAAGGCCGACATACAAGCTACTTATCGGACTTCCTGGCAAAAGCAATGCCTTTGCGATCTCCGAAAAATTAGGGCTTGCGCATGGCATAATAGAAGATGCAAAAAGCCGCATGGATACAAGCAATATTGCCTTTGAGGATTTGCTTGCAAAAATTGAATCCGACAAGAAAACAGCAGAAAAAGAACTGGCAGAAGCAGATAAAAAACTGGCAGAGGCGTCTTTGACAGAGGAACGCCTTTCAAAGGAAAAAGAAGCTTTTGACAGCAAAAAGAAAAAACTCCTTAACGAAGCGGAACAGGAAGCTTATAATGTGCTTCAGTCCGCAAAGGATTTTGCGGATCTTACAATAAAAAATATCAGAAGCAGTTCAAATGATTCAGCCAATCTTGCCGCACTTGAACGAATCCGCACAGAAGCCGGAAAGAAGGCAAAAGCATCCCTTGAAAAAATGCAGCAAAACAAGCCTTCCGCAAAGAAGACTTCAAAGGCATTGACCGAGGCGGATATTGTTTGCGGTCTTCCTGTCAGGGTTGTTTCCATGAATATGGAAGGTGTTGTGCAGAGCAAAGCCGATTCAAAAGGCAAGGTTCCTGTTTCAATCGGAAATATGAACATGAGTGTCGCAATTTCCGATCTTGAATTTTCAAATAAACCTGCTGATGGCTCATCGAAGAATGCAAAGAAAAATGCTTCTTCCGTCGGCAGTCTTAAATATTCAAAATCACTCGGCGTTTCGGGCGAGCTCAAACTTTTGGGGCTTACCGTGGATGATGCTCTTATTGAGCTGGACAAGTACATAGACGATGCCTGTATGGCTCATCTTACCACTGCCCGAATTGTTCACGGAAAAGGCACCGGAGCCTTAAGAGAAGCCGTAAGAGCACGCCTGAAAAAAGAAAAACGAATCAAAGGCTTTCATCAGGCAGAATACGGTGAGGGCGATGCGGGTGTTACGATCATCGAATTCAAATAATTTCATACTTTTTATACTTGATTTTTAATTGCAAAGGTCTATACTACCATTTGTGTCTGAACAGGTTTGACATTATAACGAGCCTGTTCTTTCTGTCTGATTTAGTATGAAAAACAAACATAAGCCGTAATTATATCGTGAAATTAACAGATACAATATCGATCCTATCGTTTGAATTTGAAATTACAGATTTAAGGTGAAGCAATGGTAACAGCAAAGAAAAAAACTCAGGTTGATATGCTAAACGGGAACCTCTTCATTAACTTGTGCAAGTTTTCCCTGCCCTTGGCTGCTGCAAGCCTTCTGCAGCTTTTGTTCAGTTCAGCTGATCTTGTTATCGTCGGACAGTATGCAAGTTCCGATGCGCTTGCCGCTGTCGGTGCCAATTCACCTGTCATAAATCTGCTTGTCAATTTGTTTGTCGGCCTTTCAACAGGCTCTAATGTTGTCATCTCCAAATATATCGGAATGGGAAATAAAGAAGGCGCAAACAAAGCCGCCCACACATCAATCGTGATTTCCGTATTGTGCGGAATTTTTCTCATGCTTATCGGCGTTTTTCTTACAACGCCCATAATGCATTTGATGAATGTGCCTTCAAATATCGAGGAAATGGCGGCTCAGTATCTGAGGATATATTTCTTCGGAATGCCTTTTATAATGCTTTACAACTTTGCAGCTTCGATTTTCAGAAGCAAGGGCGACACAAAAACACCCCTGGTTGTGCTTTTTATTGCAGGCGTTATCAATGTCGGCCTCAACTTTTTCTTCGTGCTTGTACTCAACATGGATGTTGACGGCGTTGCAATTGCAACCGTAATAAGCAATGTTGTAAGCTCCGTTGTTCTGGTTGTTATTTTGTTCAGAGCAAACGATATGCTTAAACTGGATATGAAAAAAATGCGGATAAACGGAAATATCCTGATTCAGATTGTAAAAATCGGCGTTCCTTCCGGTCTGCAGGGTGCCGTATTTTCGATTTCCAACATTTTGATTCAGACTGCCACAAACGGCCTCGGCGCAACGGCTGTTGCCGCAAGCACAACTGCAGGATATTACGAAATGTATTCCTACTGCTTTGCCAATGCGTTCGGCCAGGCTGCCGTGACATTCAGCGGGCAAAACTTTGGTGCGGGGAATATTCAAAGGTGCCGCCAGGTTGCAAGATGGAGCCTGTTTTTGGGCTGCGCTTCATCGTTCATTGTGGGCTTTCTGTTTGCAATGCTTCCCAACTTCTTTGCTGGGATTTATACAACCGATGCGGCTGTCATCGAGCTTGTTGCAGAAAGGCTCAGAATTGTGGTTATTCTTGAGTTCCTCAACACATTTGATGATGTTCTTGCAGGTGTCATGAGGGTTTACGGGCGCACGCTCACGCCGACAATTCTTTACATCGGAACAATCTGCGGCGTCAGAATTTTCTGGATATATGTGATATTTGTGCTGCCCAATTTCCATTCACTCGCCGGGCTTTCGTATGCATATCCGGTAAGCTGGATAATAACAAGCATTGTTATCACAACTGCATATTTACTGGTAGCAAGAAAACTTCCCGGAATGAAAAAAGAAAAGGCACTGGCGGAATAACCCGAAATCAAAATTGCTTTCGATGTGCGGCAAAAATAACATTTTGACAGCGAATCTGCCTGCAAAACCATATGACGAAATTGATTTTTTGTTGTATAATTTACCATAAGCAAATACCTGATTCTGCTTTTTTAAGATACACAACCGGTTTTTAATAATTTTTATTTTTACGGGTACTAAGCCTCAGGGAATATCAACTGTATCATAAAAGAGTTGTTCCCTCCGGGTAGAGAAAACAGCATTTCAGGCACAGATATTAAGAAAGGAAAATCCGATTGCTGCAATGTTTAATAAAACCTGCATATACATCGGAACATATTGAAAAAATGAACACAGTTATTACAATAGGACGTGAATTCGGAAGCGGCGGAAGAGAACTCGGAAGACGACTTGCGGAAGAGCTCGGCTTTGACTACTACGACAAAGAAATCATTACCGAAATTGTAAATCACACCGAGCTTTCGGAAGCTTATATCAATGAGGTTATAGAAAAGCGGCCTCATCATCTTTATCCCATAAAGATCGGTGCAACAATTTCAATAGACAACGACTATGCCATCAAACAAATGCAAAATATCTACGGCGCACAGACAGAAGTCATAAAAAATATGGCGGATAAATCAAACTGTATTATTGTAGGCCGCTGTGCCGATTATATTCTGTCTGACTACAATGTCGACCTGTTCAGAATCTTTGTCTACGCCGACATCGAAAGCCGCATAAAACGCTGCATTGACCGTGCGCCCGAGGGTGAAAACATTCCCGAAAAAGAAATGAAAAAACATATTCTTAGGATTGACCGTGCCCGTGCAAGTTATTACAGCAGCTACACACTTCAAAACTGGTCAGCCAAGGAAAATTACGACCTTTGCATAAACACGACAAACATAACAATCAAGGAACTTGCGCCGCACTTGGCAAATATGTTCAAATAAAATGTTTAATATAGTTTTGCTTGAGCCGGAAATTCCGGCAAATACGGGAAATATCGGAAGGACCTGTCTGGTGACAGGTTCTCGCCTTCATCTCATAGAGCCCATGGGATTTATCTTAAATGACAAAAATCTGAAACGCGCCGGAATGGACTACTGGAAGGACGTGGACTGCCATGTTTATGATTCGCTTAACGATTTTTGGGATTTGAATAAAGATTTTCTTGCGTTTTATGGTCAGACCGTTGAAAACTCTGATGAAAAAGCCAACTTGTGGATGACAACAACAAAAGCACAAAAAACATATGCGGATGTGCATTTCAAAGACGGCGATTATATTATGTTCGGAAAGGAAAGCGCGGGAATCCCTGAAGAATTGCTTTTGAAAAATCCCGAAAGCTGTATCAGAATACCAATGTCCGAAGGGCAGCGAAGCCTTAATCTTTCAAACTCTGCGGCAATCATACTCTATGAAGCACTTCGCCGGAATTCTTTCTTAAATCTGGAAACGCAAGGAGAGCTCCACCATCATTCATGGCCTACACATTAATTCACATCAACCGCCATATGCCCAAAAATCACAAAATTCTTCGATGTATGTCATATGAGGCACAACCATATAAACTGCAAATACACAAATGTATTTTACACAGGCCTATGGAAAATCAATCTGTGATTTACCTTTACTTTGGTATCCATTCATCCATATGTATAACCCTGTCGCAGATTCTGTCCACCACCGCTTTATCGTGTGATATAAAAAGCATTGAAAGCTCATATTCCTTCTGGAGATTCAGCATAAGCTTCAAAATCTGTTCCTGAATGGAAACATCCAATGCCGAAACAGGCTCATCGGCTACAACAAATTTCGAACCGCCAATCAGCGCAAGCGCAATATTCACTCTTTGCTTTTGTCCGCCAGAAAGCTGTGCTGGCCTGCGGTTTGCAAACTCAGCCTCCAGCTCGACTTTTTCAAGCATTTCGGCAACTTTTGCCCTTCCTTCTTCCGATGAATATGCGCTTCCGTCGCTTTTTTTCATATTCTTCAAAGGCTCTTCAAGAATCCAGCCTATCTTTCGCGCCGGATTGAGAGATGATGCGCTGTCCTGGAAAATCATCTGCGGATTTTCCACATGCCAGATAATCTCGCCCTCATATTCTTTGTGAAGTCCGAGAATCGTTCTTGAAACCGTGCTCTTTCCCGAACCGCTTTTTCCTATCAGTCCTAAGATTTCTCCCTTTTTAACGGAAAAATTCATCTTTTCGCAAATAACTTTCCTTATGGGCTTTTCACCCAATTTTTCAGACTTTTGCGTGTAGGATATTGTAAGGTCTTTTACTTCCAGCACGGGGGCGGACTCAATCTTTTCTTCAGGCTTTGACTCATCGGTTATTGCCTCAATAAGGCTTTGCGTATAAGGATTTTCCGGATTTTCAAAAATTTTCTTTGTTGTTCCTTTCTCAACAATTTCGCCCTTGTACATCACAAGAATATTTTCGCAGATTTTCCTTACGACTCGCAGATCGTGTGAAACCAGTATTATGCTTGTCCCCCTCGTTTTGTTTATTTTTTCAAGAAGCTTTAATATCTGCTCCTGAACATCAAAATCAAGCGCAGTCGTGGGCTCATCAGCAATCAAAAGCTGCGGTGAGCAGATAAGCGCCATTGCAATCATCACTCTTTGCTGCATTCCGCCCGAAAGCTCATGGGGATATTTATTATAAATATCTTCCGGATTTTCAAGCTCGACTTCCCGAAACATTTCGATGACTCTTTCCTTTTTTTCTGCTCTTGAAAGCTTAGGAACCTTCCCTCTTTTGTCCTTATCCTTTTCATGAAGAGTAAAAACTTCCGCAACCTGTTTTCCAACTTTTATAAGCGGATTGAGAGATGTCATCGGCTCCTGGAAAATAACCGATATTTCATCTCCTTTGAGGGTTCTTAATTTCTCGAACGAAAGAGCACCGACATTTTTCCCGTCAAAAATAATTTCTCCGGAATATTTTGCACTCTGCGGCAAAAGCCCCATAAGAGTAAGGCCGAGCGTGCTTTTCCCCGAACCTGACTCTCCGACTATGCCAAGTATTTCACCCTTGCGCATTTCAAAAGACACGCCCCTTACGGCATAGGAGGTTTTTACTGCCGTATGATATTCAACTTTTAAATTTTTTACTTCAAGCAGCATATCCTTCTCCTTATTGAACTTTTGAAATTCCGTCACTGATAAGCGCAACGCCAAGCACAACCACAATTATCGTTATTCCGGGAAAAATCGCATACCAAGGCGCCTGAACAAGGTAGCTTCCCGCTTCTGAAATCATCCGTCCCAAAGACGCCACAGGCGGCTGCACTCCAAGTCCCAAAAAGCTTAGCCCCGCTTCTGCAATGACCGCATTGTTGAATCCCACTGCAGCACTTGACAATATGCTTATATAGGCGTTCGGAAGAATATGTGCGAAGATAATTCTTGACGATGGTGCCTTTGAAAGCACAGCACTTTGCACAAACTGCATTCCCTTAAGTCTCAGCATCTCGCTTCGTGCGATTCGCGCAAAACTCGGTATAAACAAAATTCCCAATGCCAGTATGACATTCATAAGGCCGTTTCCTAAAAAGCTTACAAAGACAAGCGCAAGCAATATGCTAGGAAACGCATTTACGACATCGTTTATTCTCATGACGATTTCATCAAACCAGCCTCCTACATATCCTGCAGCAAAACCTATCACCGTGCCTGCAGCCATTCCGAATGCCACAGTCACAAGCGAAACCAAAAATGTTGTTCCGATTCCCTGCATAACACGGCTGAAAATATCCCTGCCATAGTTGTCGCAGCCAAATATATGCTCCAAACTCGGTGCGGCAAACTTAAGATTAAGATCCATGCCTGTTGTGCTGTACGGTGTCCAGAAAAGCCCGATTACAGCTATTATCAATATTATTGCCGTTATTATGCACCCGATTGTCAGGCTTTTGTTTTTCTTGAAAATCATTTCAGCCTCCTACAATCTGACGCGCGGGTCGACTATCTTATAAATGACATCGACCATGAAATTTACGACAATAATGAAAAAAGCAATAAGAAGCACAACTGCTTCCACCACGGGATAATCACGGTTTGTTATTGCTGTTATAAGAAGGGTTCCGATTCCCGGAACCGAAAAGACCTGCTCCACCACTATGCTTCCCGCAACAATCTCCGCCACAATAATTCCCATAAAGGTTATAACCGGAACCATCGCATTCTTAAGAACATGGCCAAAGAGCACATCGTTTCTTGTTGCTCCTTTGCTGTATGCTGTTCTGACATAATCTTTATGCAGTTCGGACTTGATTGAGGCGGTAAGGAATTTTACCATCATTGCAGCCTTTGGCAGTGCTATCGCCAAAGCGGGAAAAAACAAATATCCGACCGAGGCGAAAAAATTTTCTTCTGGTGTGGCATATTTTCCTATCGAAAACCACTGCAGCAAAATCGAAAAGAAATATGTAATCAAAACACCCAAAAAGAATGACGGCACACCCATGGTTATCTGGGTGACGGCAGTCATTGCTCCTCTGCCCGCACCGCTTCTGATTTTTGCGGCAAATGTTCCTGCGGGAAGCGAAATTATTATGATTATGAGAAATGAAATAAGCGAAAGAAACCCCGTTGTCGGAAGCCTGTCCGCAAACAAGTCTGTGACCTTAACGCCCGTATATTGAAACGATTCTCCGAAATCTCCGTGCACGGCATTGGCAAGCCACCAAAAATATCTTTCGAAAACGGGTTTGTCAAGCCCCATCTGTTCTCTAAGCTGTGCGATTCTTTCAGGCGTTGCATTCTGCCCTAATTTTGCGATCGAGGCATCTGCCGGAAGCACCGAAAATGCCAGAAAAACAATAACGGAAATCAAAAACAGCGCCACTATTAAAGTAATTATCTTTTTAATTATATATTTCAATTTGATTTATAACTTCGGATTCTTAAAAAGTTCCCTTGTCCGTTTTTGCATGCGGGCCTTTTTTAAACCCGCATGCTTCAAATTTTATTTGTATTTTACAACCGACATATCCTGTGCCGAAACAGGATAGAACACATATCCTTCAAGCGCCGAATTTACGGCAACAAGGTTTGACGGATCCTGAATATAAACACTTGCGGCATCTTCTGTAAGAATTTCCTGAAGCTGTCTGTAATAAGTCACTTTCTTATCCAGATCTATTTCTGCAAGTGCCTTTGAATAAACCTCGTCAAATTCCTTATTCGAGTAATTTGTGAAATTGTTTACGCCTGTCGAAACATTCTTTTCAAACCACGAAAAAGGCGCAAGTCTGCCGTCAACCGCCACAACGGTTGCTTCATAATTTCTGTCAACATAAACATCGGAATACCATGTCGTAAACTCCACAAGATTTATTTCCGCTTTTATGCCGACTTCGGCAAGGTTTTCAACTATTATCTGTGCAGTGCTTTCATGCGGCGCATAGTTGTTCGGAACCGTTATCGTGAACGAAAAACCGTCCGGATATCCTGCCTCTGCAAGAAGTTCCTTTGCCTTCTGCACATCATGCGTATAAACATTTTCCGTTTCTTCGTTGTAATATTTTGAAAGTCCCGGAATCATATTTGTTCCTATGACATGGCTCTTTCCTTCAAATATCATCTGATTGATGAGCGTTTTGTCAACCGCATAAGTCATTGCCTGCCTTACCTTAACATTGTCAAACGGCGCCTTTGCATTGTTCAAAAACAGTGCCTGAACATAATTTACATTGCCTTCAAGTATATTAAAATTGTCCGAATCAACCGTTGCCGCCTGGTCTGCCGTCAGATACTGGAATATGTCAAGCGTTCCCGCATTAAGCTCCATAATTGCGGTATTCGTGTTTGTGACAACCTTAAATGTCACGCTGTCAAGGAAAGGATATCCGCTCTTCCAATAATATTCGTTTTTTGTCATCACAAGGCTGTCGCCCGGTGTGTACGATTCAAACTTGAACGGGCCTGTCCCGATTGGATTAGAATTAATCTGTGCGTCATTGCTTTCGGGTAATACAGCACATGTAAGCTCATATATAAATTCTGTGTTGGGTCGGCTAAGATTCACACTGATCGTTCCGTCCGAATTTATAACGACTTCATTGAAGTCGGAAAAAGCGGACTCCGAGCCTTGGATGTCCGCATAACGTTCGATTGAATACTTAACATCTTCGGCGGTCACTTCTGTTCCGTCAGAAAACTTAATGCCGTCCCTTAATGTAAAGGTGATGGACATTGCATCATCCGAAACCGTGTATTCGCTTGCAACCGCCGGGATTAAATCACCGCTCGGTTCAGCTTTTACAAGGCCGTCGTAGAGGTTAAACAAGACTTCTCTGGTTCCTGCGTATTCTGCATTATGCGGGTCAAGACTGTCGATTTCTTGTGATATGCCTACTGTTACAGAATTTGAAGCTTTTCCGTTTGCGTTTCCGCCTCCGTCAGCAGAAGTCTGCTTTGTTGTTTCATTGCCGGAACTTCCGCATGCTGCGAGTGCGCTTACCATAACGAATGCAATTACAACGAGAAATATCTTTCGAATATTTTTCATGTAAACCTTCTTTCTGCTTTATAAGCACCATAAATATTTAGTTTTTTATGTGATTCCTTACGGCATCACCTTCAGATGAGGCCTGATTAAGAACAATCCGTCGCCCTCTTCTGGCATCATCCGTAAATCAGCGTTCCTTAAGGGATTAAAGGAGCTTATAAATTTCAGTCCCTTTGGATACGCGTCTTTTCAAAATTAATCAGACTTTTTTAGGTTCCGGATAATCCACTCCGAATGTTTCAACCGTAACCTCTGTCATAACTTCTTTATATCTGGGCATGTCGCCTCTTGAAATATCGCACTCGGCAATTCTGTTTACAACTTCCATGCCTTCGGTCACTTTTCCGAATGCGGCATATTTGCCGTCAAGGTGCGGTGATTTTTTATGCATGATAAAAAACTGTGATCCGCCTGAATCCGGGTGCATTGCCCTTGCCATCGAAATTACTCCGGGCTCATGAAGAAGATTGTTTTCGAATCCGTTATCTTCAAATTCTCCGGGAATTGCATATCCGGGTCCGCCATACCCCGTGCCTTCGGGGCAGCCGCCCTGAATCATGAATCCTTCGATTACACGGTGAAATGTCAGTCCGTTATAGAATCCCTTTTTCACGAGATTCACGAAATTGTTTACTGTTTCCGGTGCAACATCGGGATAAAGTTCCACTTTGAAAGTTCCCAAATCTTCCTGTGCCAAAACTCTGTCTCCGTCTGCATCCTGCTCCACAACATGGAATGTTACTATGGGATTTTGAGCCATTTTAAGATTCTCCTTATGATTTATTGGTTTTTGATTTTTTATATCGATTGGCTTATCTCTTTTTTATTTTGGATTCGACTTAATTTTTCGCTTGTTTTGCGCATTTTGTGAAATCCGCGTGTATTATATCATATCAGCCCCATTCGTCCACTGATTTTTTATCTTAAATTTCCTCTTAAATTTTTTTCCGATTTTACAGCCGATTTGCTTTGCCCTAATTTTATTTCCTTAATCCGTTCCTTGTTTTCTGTCATGTTTTTACCATATCGACTTCTTTGCTTTTATTCTTTTTTATTCTTAATTACATTCACATATCTTTCACAGTTAAGGCAATATTTATTCACAATGTCAGACTATCATACACACATAAGATCAAGCAAATCTTATAACATAATAAAGAGTTTATACTCACCTCCCTTTTTTATTATACGTTTATCAAACCAAAATCAAAGCCCCTCAAACCGAGGGGCTTTTGATTTGCAAAAATTATGGTTGGCACCACACAGCTTCCTGCGTGATGCCGCCCACAATCCAATATATGGAGACATTTTCATTTATCAATTTCTTTTAACTCCTATTGTCACATGCTCGCCGTTTATATCCCATTCCTTGGAATATCCGTCCATACTGCCTATTACGACATCTGTTGCCATTACATCGGTAAGCATCATGTCTTTCTTTCTTGTAAGCAGTTCTTCAAGCTTTTCATTGCCTTCAATATAGATGGTTATCATATCCATAACCTCGAAGCCTGCTTCCTTGCGCATTGTCTGGACCTTGCTTATAAGCTCTCTTATAAAGCCTTCCTCAATCAGTTCTTCGGTGAGGTTGATATCCAAAACAACCGTGATGCCGTAATCGTTCATCGAAACAAAGCCGTCAACCTGCGCCGTTTCAATCAAAAGGTCATCCTTTGCAATCTCAACATCGCCGTCGGCAAGCGAAAGTTTCAGGCTTCCTTTTTCGTTAAGCTCATCCATTGCGGCGTTGCCGTCAATTGCGGCAAGAGCATTCTTTATCTCGCCGATTTTCTTTCCGAACTTGGGGCCCAAAGTCTTAAGCTGCGGTTTGAAAGAATAAGATGTGAAAGCTCTGACATCATCTGTCATTTCAACGCTTTTTACATTCAGCTCATCTGCAATGATTGCCGTGTAGAAATCGCTTAAGCTCCACGGTGCTTTGATATACATCTTGGGAATAGGCTGGCGGTTCTTGACATTCGAAGCATTTCTGCAGGCACGGCCCATGACAACAACATCAAGCACTCTTTCCATGTTTTCTTCAAGTTCCTTGTCTATCAAAGATTCATCCGCATTCGGGAAACTGCAAAGATGAATGCTTTCCGGTGTGTCGGGAAAATCGCTTCTTACAAGGTTCTGATATATATCCTCTGTGATAAAAGGCACAAAAGGCGCCGCACATTTGCAAAATTCCACAAGGCAGGTGTAAAGCGTCATATATGCATTGACTTTATCCTGCTCCATTCCCTTTGCCCAGAAACGCTCGCGGCTTCTCCTTACATACCAGTTGCTTAAATCGTCTATAAACTTTTCAAGTGCACGGCCTGATTCCGGAATCTTGTAATTTGTCATATTTTCATCAACTTCTTTAATCATCGAGTTGAGTTTTGACAAAATCCACTTATCCATCACGCAGAGCTTTTCTATTTCAAGCTTGTGACCCTTCGGTGAAAATCCGTCGATATTTGCATAAAGAACATAGAAAGCATACGTGTTCCACAATGTTCCCATGAACTTTCTTTGACCTTCTTTTACGGCATCTTCATAATATCTGTTGGGAAGCCACGGTGCACTGTTTGTTGCAAAATACCATCTTATCGCATCCGCTCCGTGGGCATTGAGCTCGTCAAACGGATCGACCGCATTGCCCTTGGACTTGCTCATTTTTATGCCGTCTTTATCCAGTACATGGCCGAGAACGATAACATTCTTGTACGGTGCCTTGTTGAAAATAAGCGTTGAAATCGCCATGAGGGAATAGAACCAGCCTCTTGTCTGGTCAACTGCCTCCGAAATAAAATCTGCCGGAAACTGCTTCTCAAAAAGTTCCTTATTTTCAAAAGGATAATGATATTGTGCAAAAGGCATTGAGCCCGAATCGTACCAGCAGTCGATGACTTCCGGGACTCTGTGCATTTCTTTTCCGCATTTCGGGCATTTTATCGTGACTTCATCGATATACGGGCGGTGAAGCTCGATATCATCCGGGCAGTTCGAAGACATTTCCTTAAGTTCTTCGATGCTTCCTATCGAATGTTTGTGTCCGCATTCGCACTCCCATATATTAAGCGGCGTTCCCCAGTAGCGGTTTCGGCTCAAGCCCCAGTCCTGAACATTTTCCAGCCAGTCTCCGAAGCGTCCTTTTCCGATTGTGGGAGGTATCCAATTTACGGTATTATTGTTCCTTACAAGGTCATCCTTGACAGCAGTCATTTTGATAAACCATGTTTCCCTTGCATAGTAAATAAGCGGTGTGTCGCACCTCCAGCAGAAAGGATAGCTGTGCTCCATAACAGGCGTTGAAAAGAGTGCTCCCGTTTCCTTAAGCTGCTTTAAAATGAGCTTGTCGGCATCTTTCACAAACACGCCTTCCCACGGTGTTTCCTTTGTAAGGCAGCCCTTGCCGTCAACATATTGAACAAAAGGCAGACCGTATTTTTTTCCGATACGCGAGTCATCCTCACCGAAAGCCGGTGCAATGTGAACTATGCCTGTACCGTCTTCCATGCTTACATAATCGTCGCAGACTATATAATGGAATTTTTCTTTTACATTGTCATAAGAAACATTTGAAAAAAGCGGATGATACTCCTTGTATTCCAAATCTTTTCCCTTATATTTCTTGATTATCTGAAACTCTTCTCCCAGAACCTTTTCAAGCAGGGCTTCTGCCATATAATAATTTGTGTCACCCTGCTTTACCTTGACATAGGTTTCTTCGGGATTTACGCAAAGTGCAACGTTTGAAGGAAGCGTCCAGGGCGTTGTCGTCCATGCAAGGAAATATGCATCTTCTCCGCTTACCTTGAACTTTGCTATTGCCGATTTCTCTTTGACATCCTTGTACCCTTGAGCAACCTCGTGGCTTGAAAGCGGCGTTCCGCACCTTGGGCAGTATGGAACGACCTTATATCCTTTGTACAAAAGGCCTTTTTCAAAGACCTGCTTCAAGGACCACCATACAGATTCGATATAATTGTTGTCATATGTTATGTAGGGATTTTCCATATCGGCCCAGAATCCGACTGTTGCGGAAAAATCCTCCCACATGCTCTTGTATTTCCAAACATTTTCCTTGCACTGCTCGATGAATGGAGCAAGCCCGTATTCTTCTATCTGCTCTTTGCCGTCAAGACCGAGTGCCTTTTCGACTTCAATTTCAACGGGAAGCCCGTGCGTGTCCCAGCCGGCTTTTCTGGGCACTTCATAGCCCTTCATTGTCCAGTATCTGGGCACAAGGTCTTTGATAACACGAGTTAAAACATGGCCGATATGCGGCTTTCCGTTTGCTGTCGGCGGTCCGTCATAAAACATGTATATCGGCTTTCCGTCCGTATCTTCCATGCTTTTTTCAAAAATTTTCTTGTCTTTCCAGAATTGTTCGGTTTTCTTTTCCCTGTCCTTAAAATTCAGGTCTGTCGTAACCTTATCGTACACTGATTTTCCTCCTTACCGCATGCTTTCTCGTCACATGCCAGTATTTATTTGATCGCATTATGCGCGACAGTTCGATTTGTAAATATCGGCAGGCTGCATTTTGGCACAATCCCTGCCATCTGCTGCCGTTCTTTGGCTCGCGACTACTTTCTCGAATCCTCAAGCAGCTTATTTTTCAGCTTATAAAGCCTGTCGGAAAGGTCCACATGAACCCTGCTCGGATTTGCAAAACGCCTTGTTTCATCCCAAAGCGTGTCAAGCTCCTTTTCGCATATTTTCTTGATTTCCATGACATTGGGCGTTTCGTATATACATATTCCGTTTTCGAAGACCTTGACCAAAAGCTGCCTCAGCTTGAATGTGCCCGCCTTTACAAGTGTTTTTTTCCATGTGGCATTCGGGTCGAAAAGAAGTATATCTTCATCTTCTGAATACTGTTCGTCTTCAAGCGTGATTAAATCGCCGATGATTTTTTTCTTTTCTTTGCTGTATAACCTGTAGATTTTTTTGTTTCCCGGATTTGTTATTTTTACGATATTTTCCGAGATTTTAATTTTCGGAATGAACTCGCCCGTTTCTTCGTTCTTTATCGCAACAAGCTTATAAACTCCGCCGAACGAAGGCCAGTCCTTGCTTGTGATGAGATTTGTTCCGACCCCCCAGCTTGTTATCTTTGCGCCCTGTATTTTGAGCGAGAATATAAGATGCTCGTCCAAGTCGCTCGAAGCAGAAATTACAGCATCCTCATATCCTGCTTCATCAAGCATAATTCTTGCTTTTTTTGAAAGATATGCAAGGTCGCCCGAATCCAGCCTGATACCGTAATTTTTTAGTTCCTTGCCTTCTGCCTTCATTTCGTCAAAGACCCTTATGGCATTGGGAACACCGGAGCCGAGCGTGTCGTATGTGTCGACAAGCAGTGTGCATGCATTGGGATATAAATCCGCATATGCCTTGAATGCCGTATATTCATCCGGGAAACTCATCACCCAGCTGTGCGCATGTGTCCCAAGCACGGGAACGCCGAACTTTTGACCCGTAAGAACATTTGAAGTTCCGGCACAGCCTGCAATAACCGCTGCCCTTGCGCCGTAAAGACCCGCATCTGGGCCTTGTGCTCTTCTGAGTCCGAATTCCATAATTGCGTCTTTTCCTGCGGCATAGCAGACCCTGCTTGCCTTCGTTGCAATCAGGCACTGGTGATTTAATATG